>NZ_CP121682.1:7252500-7464554 GCF_029760955.1 Streptomyces cathayae | reverse complement strand
GGTTGGCGCCGTCGACGATCTGCTGGAGCGTGGTTCGGTCGAATCCTTCCTGTTCGAACAGGTGAAGTGAGCTGTCGACGAGTGCACGGCGGGTACCCTGCGGGTCGTAGCCTGGGGCCAACGACGCCTCCTCGACTTGGCCGTGGTTTCTGCGGGTTCTGTCATCGTGTTCCTCGAGGGTGCCTAGTCGTAGTAGCGGAACAGCATTTCCGCGATGCAGCATGGCTGGGACTCGGACGCGAACTCTATGACCACCGAGGCCTTGGCCTGTACGCCTTCGGCAGGGTTGTCGTCGGTTGCGGGGATCGGTTCGGCGGACACCAGCGTCGCAGTGCCCTGGATTTCGGTGCCGGGCGGGAGCGGGCGGATGAACCGGACCCGGTCGAGTCCGTAGTTGACGCCCATGGAGAACTCCTTGACCTCGAGGATGTCCTGGAGGAGCCTCGGGACGAGGGCAAGGGTGAAGAACCCGTGGACGACGGTGGTGCCGAAGGGTCCGGCCTTGGCCCGCTCCACGTCGACGTGGATCCACTGGTGGTCCTTGGTGATGTCGGCGAACTGGTTCACCTCTGCCTGGGTGACGACCTGGACTTCACTGGCCCCGAGATCCTTGCCGACGAGGTCGAGGAGCTGCTTCGGGCGGCGATGGTGGTGCGGCGGGGAGGTCTCATCTTCTCTGCTCCGTTCCGACTGGGTCGTCATGAACCAGACCGGGTCACGACGTGCACGGGAAGGGCCTTCCTCTTCTTCATACCGACTAGATGGTATCTCTTTTGCCGCAAGCTCAACCACCGGTTCAAGAGGTCCGGCGCGGCGGGACCGGGAGCCCGAGGAGTCGTCCGCACCATGATCTATCTGCTCGCCACGCGGATCTTCGCGTGGCTCGCTCTGCTGTGTCGACCCTACTCGGCGAAGAACGCCAAGTCTCATCCTGCGGCACGAGGTCGCGGTGCTGCGCCGTCAGGTCTCCGCGCCCAAGCCCGGCTGGCCGGACCGGGCGCTGCTCGCCGCGCTCGCCCGACTGCTGCCCCGAGCCCTGCGCGGGCACCGGATCGTCTCCCCGCTCACCCTGCTGGCCTGGCACCAGCATCCGGCGAAGAAGAAGTGGATGCAACCGTTCTCTCCGGAACGCCCGGCTCTGCCGGAAGGGCATTGTCACGTTGGCTGACCGGCCTGAGACGATCTTGGAGCTGGTCGTGCCAGGGAGGGGTTCGCTCGTGTCGTCCGCGCCGCCGTCGTACAAGGGTCACCGGTACCCGGTGGAGATCATCGCGCACTGCGTGTGGCTGTACCACCGCTTCCCGCTCAGCTTCCGCGAGGTCGAGGAGTTGATGCTGGAGCACGGCGTGCTCGTCTCCCACGAGACCATCCGGCGGTGGTGCCTGAAGTTCGGGCAGTCCTACGCCAACGCACTGCGCCGCCGACGCCCCCGCCCGGGGGACAAATGGCACCTGGACGAGGTCTTCATCAAGATCAACGGAGAGCGGAAGTACCTGTGGCGGGCGGTGGACGCCGACGGGATCGTGCTGGACATCCTCGTGCAGAACCGCCGTGACAAGGCCGCGGCCAAGCGGTTCTTCAGGAAGCTGATGAAGGCCACCCAGTCGGTGCCACGAGTGATCGTCACCGACAAACTCCGCTCCTCCGGCGCCGCCCACCGCGAGGCGATGCCCTCCGTCGAGCACCGCTGTCACCAGGGCCTGAACAACCGGGCCGAAAACAGTCATCAGCCGACGAGGCAGCGCGAGCGCGCGATGAAAGGCTTCCGCTCCGTCGGCGGGGCGCAGCGGTTCCTGTCCGCGTTCGGCGGTATCTCGCCCCACTTCAGGCCCCACCGCCACCTGATGACAGCCTCCGGCTACCGAGCCGAGATGACTATCCGCTTCGCGATCTGGGACCAGATCACCGGCGCTGCCGGCCGGCCGCCGCGGCCTGACCCCAGGCCCGAAGCGCAAGCCCACCACGCCCCGACGCGCCATCAGACAGTCACGCACCCAACAACATGACAACGCCCGGCCGCGCGTATTCCTCACGTGCCATCCGCAGCCAGCTGCGACGCCGGGGCATCCGTGCGGTCATCTCGCAGCCGTCCGACCGAGTCGGCCACCGCCTGCGGCGAGGCCGACTCGGTGGTCGTCCGCCCGGCTTCGGCAGCGAGGCATACAGGCAGCGGAACACCGTCGAGCGGTGCATCAACCGCCTCAAGCAGTGGCGCGGCCTGGCTACACGAACCGACAAGCTCGCGATCGCCTATCAGGCCGCACTCCACCTCGCGGGCATCCTCAACCGGCCGGACACGACGCTGACCGAAGAGACAGAACCTAAGCCGCGACGAGCCAGGTCGTCTCAGCAGTCAGCCCCGCCCGGCACTCAGCCGGAGCGGGACTGATCAGTATGTGTGGCGTGAAGGGCGGTCGCCTACGCGGCGAAAGGCTCTGCAGGGCTTCAGCCGAACGATCGTCCCTGCAGGCGATAGATGAGGCCCGGGACACTGTCCCCTCCACCACGTTCCTTTCAACCGTGCGAGTCCGGCAGATGTTCCCGGGCAGGAGTCTCGTTTTGTGAGGGCGGTTCTGGCAGATCGGGGTGGCCGTGGATCCAGGACAGGCCTCCCAGATCCAGGCGCCGGCGAGTGCGGGTGACGGCCACGTAGGCCAGGCGGGCTTCGGCACCGTCGATGGGGCCGGGCGGCGCCGGAACGCCCGTGCGATCGCCGAAGTGGTTGTCCTGGGTGCGCTCGAAATCGTCGGCGATCAGCACACAGGGCCATTCGCGCCCCTTGGCCTTGTGGGCGGTGGAGACGGTGACCTGGGCGTGCGGTTCGGGGACAAGGTGGTCGACGGCGGTGAGGATGGCCTCGGTGCCGTGGGTGTCGACGAGGTGGACCAGGGGCTGTAGGTCGCGTCCGGCCGGGTCGTGGGCGGCATAGTCCTGCAGGTCGCCCCAGGAGGGGAAGAGGGTCAGTTCGGGGTGGTGTGTGCGGCGGCCTTCCTTGAGGTCGCGGGCGGCGAGGGCGAGGGTGCGCAGGCTGTCTCCTCCCCCGGCCAGGGCGACGGAGTATCCGGCGGCCATGAGGGTCATGACCTGGGCCATGGCGCCGGCGTTGGTGCGGCACAGCACAGCGTCCGGGCGGGTGATGGGGCCGAGTTCGGTGGGCACGGTGGGGGTGCCGGTGAGGCGGATGGGGGCGTCGGCCAGGTGGAGCCAGCGGTTGGCTTCCGCGGCGAGGTCGGGGCCGAAGCGGAAGGACTGCGAGAGGGCGAGCTGGGTGCCGTCGAAGCCGGTCATGACGTCCTTGGCGCCGCGCCAGTGGTAGATGGCCTGGGCGGAGTCGCCGACCATGACCAGTTGGGCGTGGCCGCGCTGGTGAAGGAAGATCTGTTCGACGACGGGGTTGGTGTCCTGGGCCTCGTCCAGCAGCAGGAAGTCCGCTTCGAGTTTCGGGTGGGTGAGGGCCCAGATCTTCAGGTAGTGGTCGTGGTCGAAGCGCACCGCGCCGTCGTCGGGGTGCTGCAGGTCGGCCCAGGCCTTGTGGGCGAAGGGCACGATGTGGGCGGCGAGCTGGGTGTGGAGGTCGCTGTCTTCCAGGTTGCGCAGGCGGGGGACGTGGTGGCGGGTGATCGTGGTGTCGGCGGTGTGGCAGAAGCGCATCACGGTGCGCAGGGTGGCGTTGGAGAGGGCCTTCTGGGTGACGTCGCGGTCGCCGATGCGGAGGGCTTTGGTGAGGCCGAGGGCTTGTCCGGTCTGCCAGGCCGGGCGGCGGGGTGCGTTCAGGCGGCGGGTGTAGCGGTGGCCGACGGCGGCGTAGGCCAGGGCGTGGGCGGTCTTGCACAGGACGTTCTTGGGGAAGCGGGCCGCGGCGTCCTGGGCGATGGCGCGGTTGTAGGCGAGGTAGCGGCCGCGGCGTGTGGTGGTGCGGGCGAGCAGGGCCAGGGTGGTGGTCTTGCCGGTGCCCGCGCCGGCCTGGACCGTCAGGTGGTCGCCGGTGGTGAAGGCGTCGGCTGCGGCGGTCTGCTCGTCGGTCGGGTTCATGGCGTGGGTCCTTGGGGGGTTCGGGTGAGTGCGTGCCCCATCGCGGCCAGGAGGTGGGCGGGGGCGGTGTGGGCGAGAAGCCGGCGTACGTCGTGCTCGAGGCGTTTCACTTCGTGATCGGTGTGCTCGGCGAGGGCCCGGTGGACGGCTCGTTCCAGGAGGCGCTCGGGCTTTTGTCCGGTCTGGAGGGCCGTCGTCTGAAGGGCTGTGTGTGCGGCGGGCGGGAGGGCGAGGTTGAGCAGCACCTGTCCGCTCGCGTCCGGGTAGTGGGTGGTGATCACGTCGAGGGGGAGCCGGTCTGTGAGGCGTCGGCGCAGCCGGTGGGCGGCCCGGTCGGGGGTCTTGGCGGGTACGAGTGCCATCAGGCGGGTGGTGTCGCAGTTGGCGGCGAGCGGCATCCTGCGGCAGGCCGCGTCGAGTTCGGCCGGGTTCAGGGGGCGGGTGAGGGTGATCTCCAGGGCGTGGTGCGGCATTTTTCACCGCCGGTGGGGCTGGGGCGGCGCGGGGTGCGGCAGCCGGGTGTGGAGGTGGGCGGCGTGCAGGAGCGGGTCGAGGGGCTGCCAGTCGGCCAGGGCCAGGTCGGCAGCGGCGGGGGCGGCGGTGTGGGTGGTGCAGCGTTGGGCGCGCCAGCGCAGTTGCTCGGCGTAGGGCAGGTGGTTGAGATCGTAGACGGCCATGCTTCCGCCGGGGAGGGCGAGTTGGCCGCGGTGGGGCTGGATGGGCAGCAGCGTCCAGCGCCCGGCCGGGTGGGCCGGGTCGAGGATCGGCTGGGTGCAGCGGTGGCGCTGGCGGGTCTGGGCGATGCAGCGGATGTCTGCGACGGGGCCTTCGCCGAGGTAATGCGTCAGGAGAATTCGCACGACGGGTCGGACCGGCCGGTCACGGTCGGTGTTCGGGAGCGTGGTGGCGGGCGTGGGGGACGCAGGGGTGAAGGTGCCGGTGTCGATCAGGCGGCGGGAGCGCACGGCGAGTTGGCGGCGCAGCGCCATGAGGCGGGGATCGGTGGCGCGGGGGTGTGTGGTGGGCCGGGGGCAGAGGGCGGCGTGCGGGATGCGGCACCAGCCGCTGCCGTCGTCATGGGGGTGGGCGATGCCGCCGCTGAGGTGCCAGCGGCAGGCTTCGGGCACGTCGGCGGTGGCGACTTCCGCCGGGTGCAGGGCGATGGGCCGGTGGTCGGTGCGCTGGTGCCAGTCGATGCGGTTGCCGCAGCTGCGGCAGCGGCCGGTCTGTCCGGCGCGCAGCAGGCGGCTGGGGCTGTGCGCGGCGACCTGCAGGGAGCGGCGGGGCTGGCGGGGGCGGGGGCTGCCGTCCCAGTGGTGGCCGGGGGTGGAGTGGGGGCGCATGGCGGGCAAAGTGCCAGGCGGCACGCGGTCATGGGGGGTGCTGCGGCGGGGATGTCCCCCGGCCGGCCCAGCGCGCCCGAACGGATCAGCCGGTATGCGATCGGGCGTTCGGTGTCTGCTCGTCGATTCGGGTGATTCCTTGCGCTCCCTCTTTATGCGGAGGGGGCGGTGTCAGGGGGTGTGGGTGCCGGGCGGGGTGTGGTCGGAGCACAGGGCGCCCAGCAGGTGGTCGATCGGCACGTCGAAGGCGTGGGCGAGGGCGTGCCAGGTGGCGACGTTGCCGCGGCGCGGCCGTGTTCGAGGTCGATGAGGGTGCGCCGGGCCAGGCCGCTGCGGCTGGCGAGTTCGTCGAAGCTCCAGCCGCGTTCGACCCGTAGGCGCGCCAGCTGGAGGCGCAGTGCGGTGGTGTCGGGGTCGGGCGGCAAGATCGTCACCCCACCATCCGAAGGTTCGGATATCCGCCCTGTCAGTGCAGATTTCTGCACTATTTACTGGGAGCGGGTGACGTGCGGTACAAGGATCCGCACTACCGTGCGTCCGTCTCCGGCCTCCTGGCGCCGGGGCACCGGCCATCGCAGTACGGACAGTTGGGAGGACGACCAGCCGATGAGGCTTGCCGGCGCGCATACCGCGGTGCGGCGTATCTGGACAGTGGAGCTGCGTCCGCGAGCGGGCGGCCTGACGCTCGCCTGCCTCTCCTGCGCTCCTCCTGCCGCTCCCCTGGAGGCCGCCTCCGCACGATCCGCCGCCCTGACGCATCTGGCCCGCCATGCCCGCACCGACGCATTGCCGACGTACCTGCGCAGCTGCCAGTGCCGAACGCAGGGCTGCTGGTGGCATCCGCGGCACCGCGGGTGTGCCGGGCCGGTACTGCTCGCCCTCACCCGCGACCGCAGCGGCCGCACCTGGCGACTGGCCGACACCTGCGCGGCCTGCGCGGCGGCCACCAGCCATACCGCCGCCGTGCCCGACACGCTGATCGGCTCCTCCCGGCCGCACCCCTCCCCCGGCCGACCAGCCCCCGCACACCCCGGGTTTCGTCCAGGGCTCAAGGAACAGGTGCGCGTGCGGGAGACGCTCACCTACCTCGCCGCCGCGCTGCCCCGGTTCACCTCCCCCGCCGCCCGGCTCCTGGCCCTGCAATGCGCCCTGCGCACCGACACCCGCGCACGGGTCCGGCTTCCGGTAGGCCTGCTGCGCGGCATGCGCCTGCGCGGACACCGCGAACTGTGGCAGGAACTGGCCCACGTCGGCTGGCTGGAACCGCCGGACTTCAAATCGGCACCCGTACAGCTGCGGCTGCTCGATGCCGCGGCCCTGGACCAGGCACCCACTCGCCGCGCCCGCCGCCGCGCCGCCCACTGGGCACTGCACCCCGCACCCCTGGCCCTGCCGGCCGCGCCACCCGCACTGCGGCTGACCGCCCTGGTGCTGGCCGCACACGCCTCCGCCCACGCCGAACACCGCGTCGAGATGGACATCCTCGCCCGACTGTGCGGGCACTCCCCGCAGCAGACCACAGAACTCCTCGACCGGCTGGTGGCATCGCAGACCCTGGCCGGCTGGCAGCACGACCGGGAAACCGACGAGATCTCCTGGCAGTTACCAACACTGCCCCGGCCAGGACACTGACACCGGCCGGCAGGCAACCGCCCCCTCTCGAAGAGCCAGGGGCAGACAGCTCTCGACAGCAACGTCCGGTTCCCCCGCCGTTGCCGGGTCTACGCTGGCGCAGGCCGCAGCCCCCGCGGTCCCGCACACAGTCCAGTGCGCGGACAGCCCGCTCCCCGACCACGCGCACACACCGACACCTCCCGGCGGCGTGGCCGGCGAGCCGACGAAAGGCCCCGTCATGCCAAAAACCCAGGCCCCCACCACCGAACTGGCGTCGCAATACCGTGCCCAGGTGACCGGCGACCTCGAACGCAACGTCCAGGAGCAGGAGCGCATCGGGGCGGAAATCACCGCCCTTCAGGAGCGGTTGACCGCCCTGCGGCAGGACCACACCGTGCTGGTGAGCGTGCAGCAGGCACTCGGCCTCACCACGGCGCCGGCCAAGCCCGCAGCCGGGCCCGACAGTGCCGCCCTGCCCTCTCCCCGGAAGGCAGCCGCCGCCGAGCCCGGCAAGCGGACGGCGAGGAAGCCCGCCGCCAAAAAGGCCGCGGCCAAGGCGTCCGGCACGGCGAAGACGGCCCGGCCCACCCTGGTCGACCTCATCCGCCACCACCTCGCCGAGCAGAGCGAACCGCGCTCCGCCGCCGAGATCTCCGCCGCGCTCGGCCAGGCCCATCCCGAGCGCGGCATCAAGACCAAGGTCGTCCGCGTCACGCTCGAAGGACTCGTGGCCAAGAGCCAGGCCCAGCGCACCAAGCAGGGCACCTCGGTCTTCTACACCGCCCCCGCCGCACCGGAGCCCACGACCGCCGCCCAGGCCGAGAAGCGCCCCGCAGACGCCGACCGCTGAAACACGGGGGCATTCTTTCGTCACCCGCCTCCGTCTGCCGCCACCCGAGCCCCGGACTCGCCTTGCGCGCCGCACCATCAACTCAACAGCCTGCGCGGCACAAAAGGCAGTTCAGCCCATGTATTACTCTCCGGGTGATGGGAGCTGGCTATCGATGCCGGATGAGACGCTGGCAGGGTGCCGCGCATCCCGAGACAGGTCATCCGCGGCGTCCTGATGGCGAAGTGGGCCGAGGAGATCTGAGATTATCGTCGGGCAAATCTCAGGTCAGTGCAGGATCACTCGTGCAAGGGCGGCGTGGAGGCTTCCATCGCTGGCGGCGGCTCCGAGCTGCGGTGCAGTGGGGTCGCCGGCCACGCCCGTACACAGCACGACGCAGTTTTGCGTCTGCAGCATCTCCCACATCGCGTCGGTGAGACGGTCGCAGACCGCAGGGCGGATGATCATCGGTTTGCCTTCTTGAGGAGCGGCACCGTGGATGCCCTCCAGGGCTCTGGCTGCGGTGCTGAAAACTGCCGTCCACTCGGGGCTGACCGACGGGATGGCCGCTCCTCGCCATAGGGGCCAGGCAAAAAATTCGTTCAGCTGCCGGACCTGTTCGGCGCCGCCGACGGCGTTCAGGGCGATCAGGACGGCTCGGGTTCTGTTGAGTGTGATCTCCGTCTGGCGGCCTTGCTGTCGGACGTTCCCGAGGCGTGAGGTATCCAGGCCGACATGGGTCACGCTGAGGTTGATGGCGGGCAGCTGGAGTGCTTCACGGGGCGTACCCGGATATGTGGTCACCGTCCAAGGATGGGGAGGTCAGCCGCGAGGTCGCCACCCATTACCGCCGATTCATCACAATGCATGATGGCTTGACTTTGTTTGATTTCTTTTCGTTTCTTTTGGGGCCGGGCAGGTACATCGGGCCCAGCGTGCTGTCTGCGCCGGATCGAGCAGGCGGCCACGCCGCCCCGCCTGTCACAGGGCATGCCATCCCCGCCCGCTGCGGCAACACGACATTCCCCGACCCGGCTCGAAGCCGCGAACGTCCAGCGCCCCGCGCTCACTTACGAGGACTTCGGAACGCCCTTCCGTACGTTGAGCCTATGGTGAGAACTCAACCCAGTGCGGCAGACCGCCACTTGATCCGAATCACAGCCGCATCCGGCCTGAAGCTGAGCCCCTACCAACTGGAACGGTGGCGCACGGCCGGGCTGATCCCCCGGCCTGGACCGGACACGCAGTTGGAGATCGGCAACACCAAGGTCTACCCACCGGAGACAGCCGCCCTCGTTGCAGGGCTCCTGGTATGTGCTCCGCTGTGCAGAACCAACGACGACCTGGCACTTCTGGCGTTCTTCAACGAGGTGCCGGTGCCCTTCGATCCCGTGCGCGCAGCCCTGCTTAAGGCCTATTTCCCTCAGTACAGCATGGCCCGGAAACGAGACAATGAGGCATTGGAGCGCATCCCGGCGGAGCACCGCGGCCAGGAGGAACCCTGGTACAACTGGGCAGAAGCCGCAGCCTTTCTGGACATGGAGAACCAAGCGGCCGTCCAGCAGATGAGAGACAATCTCCGACGCCGCCGCGACCTGGCGACAGCATCGCGCGCCGAGCTCGACGAACGCGTCTGCGGCGTGCTCATCTGGCTGAACGCGCCGGCCTTGCCGACGCACGACAGCGTGTTCATGGCGGACCTGCGCGCAGCCATGGCGTTCGCCGGACCGCCCGAGCGGTCCCGGGCAGCGTGGCTGCTCGCAGCGCACTGTCACAGCGAACAGCTCGCAGAGCGCAGCGAAACGTCCGGCATGGAGCGGCTTGATACCTTCCTGGCCTTGGCCGACGAGGAGTTGCAGTCCCTGCGGGAGCAGGTGCGAGAGTCTCTGGACGCTATGTGGCACATGGCGTCGGAGGGGCGCTACCGCCACTTCGATGTGAACTCTGCCGGGATGGCCCGCATGGCGGGCCGCATGCTCGTGGAATGGACCACCGCGCGCCGGGCGCACCCTCCGGGATCGCGTCCCGCCCAGCTGCTGGTAGACAGTCTGCGTAGCCTGTGGTCCCTGTGCTCGACCGACTCCGTCGGAGAAGGCCGCGCCGCGTTCCAGTGCAGGACCCGGCCCGGGCGATAGTCTCCGGGATCTCACGCCGCACGCGTATCAAAGTCAGCAGCTCATGGGGCCGGGGCCAGTCGGCAACCGGACGCTTCAGCGGAATGAGGTCAGGCGGACGCCTCCTACATCAGGGCCTGAAAGCAAGGCAGCGGACCGCGCAGCGCGGCTGCGCCGGTGCCAGCGCAGCCAATGTCGGTGACGTACGGCAGCATGCCGACCGAGCAGCCCTACAAGATGCGACGGAGAAGAACCCGTGACCGGCCAAGATTCCAGCATTGTGCTCCCCTTGGAATTTCTCCTTACTGCAATGGCCGCCTGCGGCCCGGACGACCCTGTGGTGCAACTGGCGACACAGCAGGTCGGGACGGCGCAGCCTCGGTACGACCAGTCAGTCCTCATGGAAGCTCTGCTGTCGGGCCCGTATGCGCAAGAGGCACCTTCATGGCTTCTGGAGGCAGCCGTGGCGGCAGGTCCAGAGGCCGAAGCGGATCCGTCTGGCTTCGGTCCGCGGCCGGGACTGGTCGCGGCCGCCCTCGAGCACCCGTCGTGCCCGACCTCCCTGCGGGAGCAAACGCTCAGGCGATGCACCATCGATCAGTTGGGCTTGCTCGGGACGCCGCGTGCTGGTGAATGCCTCGCCGCCGCGGTCGCTGCGGAGCTGCGTACCCGCAGCGGCGCACCGCTGCCCATGACTGCGCAGCTGCTCCAAAAGCCGACTCCGCCCCAGACCGTACTCCGGCAAGGCCCGTTGCACACTCTGGTGTTCGAAGCCGCTCGGGACACGCTGCCCACCGTGCCTGACCCCGAAGAAGTGGGCGAGGGATCCGACACCGGCGACGAGTGGAAGCAGTACAAACAGGCTTACGAAGCGTGGCAGAGCATGTGGCGTCAGGTGCTCGACCGGCACCCGCAGCGTCACCGGGAGCTCATAGCGTGGGCTGTCGGCACCGACGCTGAGCGGGTGATCTGCGACGAGCTGCTCGGCAGTCTGCCATGGGCCGTCGAACCAGCGCTGCTGGCCGAGCTCGCCAAGGCCGACCTTGAGCGTTTCTCCTTCGAGGTGCTGCTGGCCCGGGGCTGCCGCATGCTCCGCGCCGGATCGGACGAGCAGCAGGTCCTGGACCACTTCGCCACGGACCTGTCCGCCCTTACGGACGAGGAGCAGGTGCCCTTCCACCATGCCCTGCGCTGTAAGAGCACCACGCTGCTCGACATGGGGTGCTGCGCCCCCGTCACCTGGGTACAGCGCGCGGCCTCAGGGACCTGGCGCCACCTCCTCAACCCCACGCAGGCCAAAGACGGATACCGGCCTGTCCATTGGCAGGCGTCCACCGCTATGCTCACCGACCTCGCCGCGCAGTTCGCCAAGACCGCCGCCCGCGCCCTGCCGTACTGGGAGCCTAAGAAGCGCTCTTGGGGGATAACCGCGCGCGAGGTGGCCTGGGTCCGCGACATGGTGCTGCGCCTTCCGACCATCACCGAGGACATCAAGGCCGGGGTCCTTCCCATCGTCCGCGACGCGCGCGAGCGGCTGAGATATCGCCGCTCAGGTCTCCAGCCACGTCATGACGAGCGAGGCGAGCTCCAGGAGATCCTCGGCACAATCGAGCGTGTCCTCGCCGATCCTGCCCCCGCAGCCGGCGCGGACCGCCGCTGGACCGCGCTCGGAGCCCCGGACGAAATGGCCGTGCGCGACCTGGCCCGCATCCAGACGCAGGCGCTGAGTGACTACCTGGACCGGCATGCCGGCGACGACTCTCTCGTGGAGAAGGCCCTTCTCTCCTGCGCCGCCAGCGGATACCGGTCCCACGACGACTTCGAGGAAGTGCTGCGCCGCCACAGCTCCCCCGACACGGTGTTGCTTCCTCTCACCGAGCGTCTGCGCACGAACCTCGGAGGCGGACCCTCCTGGCGTGAGGCCTGGACCCGCCTGGTCCTGGCTGGACCGGAGGCCGGCCCTGCACTCGTGCGTGCCCTGCCAGCCTGGTCGGCGCTGCGCGCCCGGAGCGACCGCCACGGAACCGCGCACCCTGCGGTGGTCGCCACCGTACGCGAGGCCCTGGGCACCGACCAGGACGCCTGGGGCCGCTTCGCGGCCTGCCCCGCCACCCAATCCGGGCCCACCGCCTGGCTGCGTCTGGGCGACCTGCTGGACGCAGCCGCCGCGGGAGTCCCGTGGCCGAAGCCGCCGGGCAGCCGATAAACCCTGCCACGCCCCCACCGGAACACTGCTGCACAACGGCGCTGAGAGACCGCACCGACCACATGGGGAAACGCGGGGTCTCTGCGGCAGTCGCGGCTTGCTCTGTGGAGCGGACATACCGCCACGCGGACAAGTGCCGGGAACTGTGCGAAGGTGTCCGGCCGTTGCGTCGGTATCGGTCACTGTGCTGTACCGCAGAAGTAGCAATCTGCATGTGGCGGTAGCTGCCGCCGCGTAGGGCAGCTACGCGGCCCTACCCCAGTAGGTCGGCAGCATGAACGAGACTCGTGCGGTCCTCAACGCGTCATCTGCGTCTGATGGTGGTCGTGTCGAGGACGGATTTGTTTCAGGAGCGAGCTGTTGTGGACGGATACCGGTTCGTTGCGGGCTTTCAGGGGGCAGTGCAAGATGCGTCGATAACGTCGGGGACGGCCTCGTCTGATGTGGTGGAGGGCGGATTCATGCCAGAACCCGTCGTGGTGTCCTCGTCGTTGCGTGCCCGGTACACAGCCATGCTGGCGGCTGACCTGGAAGGCGTTGCGGTGGAACGCCAGCGGATCGAAGAGGAGTTCGCTACGCTACACCGCCGGCTGCGGGCCCTGGACAGAGAACACGCGTGGCTGACGCGTATGCAGCAGGAGCTGACGACGCTGGCGGTGGCAGACAGTGGCACCGTCGTTGCTCATGGCCCGGCCGCCTTTGCCGGTGCCAGTGCGCTGGGCGACGCGGCGTCCGGGCCGCGAGGGTCGGCAGTGAGGCCGTCTGCTGGCCTGGCCGCGGCCAAGGAGCCGAAGCTGCGGGAGCTGATCGTTGAGGAACTGCGGTGTCAGGCCAGGCCACTGTCCTCCAGCGAGGTGACCGCTGTACTGCGCCGGGCCCATCCGGGCCGGAGGCTCAAGGAGCCGGCCATGCGGCGGGCACTGGAGGCGCTCGTGGGGCAGGAGCGGGTTCAGCGGCGTAGGCGCGGTGGCCGGGTGTTGTATTCGGTTGCCGATGCCGTGGCCGTGGTCGGCGGTGCTGCGGGCCTGAGCCTGGTGGCTGACCGGCCTGCTGCCGGGCACGTAGGGGGTCATGCCGCGGCGTCGTAGGGGGCGGGGGCCAGGAAGACGGGCAGTGTGTGGAATCCGAGGACTTCGAGCGCGGTCTGCTGCTCGGGGGTCAGCTGTGCACGGTCGCGGTGGCGGCGTAGCAGCCAGGCGCCGAGGCGGACAGGTGTGCCGTCGAGGTCTTCGGCGTGGTCGGCCGGCACCTGCAGGTGGCCGTGGCGGGCGTGGTACTGGCGGGCGGCTCGCAGTCCGCGGTTGAAGGCGCGGGCGCGTACGTTGGCGGGCCGGGTGAGAAGCATGCTGTGGGGGTGGGCGTCGGGGCATGCGCGGGTGAGGGCATCCAGCAGGTGTTCTGCTGGGAGTCGAGGAGGTGGTGGTCGTTGATCTGGCGATCCAGCCAGGTGTCCCAGGATGAGTCGCGGTCGGCGGGGCGGTGGTAAGCGCATCGCCAGTCGCTGCTGGTCAGGCGGCGTCGGATCTGGACGTAGGTGTACTGCCAGCGCAGGCTCCAGGGTGGGTTCCAGAAGGGGTCGACTGCTTGGAGGGAGGCGATGCGGGCGGGGGCGAGCTGGCCGGTGTCGGCGCGGCGTCGCATGGTCTCCAGCCAGGCGGCGATTCGGCGGTCGCCGCTGTGTGAGGTTCCCCCGAGATGCGGAGAATGGTGACAGCAGGTCAGGTAGGACTCACAGAGAGGAGCCCTGCTGATGCCTGCCCCGAGGAAATACCCACTGGAGTTGCGTGAGCGCGCGGTGCGGATGTACCGCACTGCGGAGCCGAAGCCCGTGATCCGCCGCATGGCCGAGGAACTCGGTGTCCATCATGAGGCCCTGCGCGGCTGGATCCGCCAGGCCGAGGCCGACGCCGGCGAACGCGACGACCTGCTCACCAGCGACGAACGCGCCGAGCTGGCCGCGCTGCGCAAGGAGAACACCCAGCTCAAGCGGTCCAACGAGATCCTGCGGACGGCCTCGGCTTTTTTCGCGGCACAGCTCGACCCGACCCGGCCCAGGTGACCGCGCTCCTCGACGAGCACGAGAACCTGGAGGTCGAGCCCACCCTCCGGGAACTGCACATCCCTTCCTCCACCTACTACCGCTGGCGCCGGGCGAAGAAGGAGCCGTGCGAACGGCACCGCCGGGACACCGAGCTGACCAGGCAGATCCAGCAGATCCACACCGACTCCGGCGGAATCTACGGCTCGCCCCGCGTGCACGCCGTCCTGAAGCGCGAAGGCGTCTACGTCGGCCGCAAACGAGTCGAACGGCTCATGCGCGAAGCCGGCCTCGCCGGGATCAGTCCTCGCCGGACGGGCAAGGGCTTCACCCGCCGCGACCGGGACGCCGACCTCGCCCCGGATTTGGTCAGGCGCGACTTCACCGCCGACAGGCCGAACCGGCTGTGGGTCACCGACCTCACCATGATCTCGACCCTTGAGGGACCCTTGTGGCTGTCGGCGATCAGGGACGCGTTCTCCCGTCGGGTGGTGGCCTGGGAGACCTCCGCCCACGCGGACGCCGACCTCGTGCTGGCCACCCTCGAGTACGCCCTCGCGTCCCGGGAGGTCGAGCCCGGCCAGCTGATTCACCATGCGGACCACGGCTGTCAGTACACGTCCGTGAAGCTCACAACACGCTTGGTGCGGGCAGGAATTGAGGCATCCATGGGCTCCGTCGGGGACTCGTACGACAACGCCCTGGCGGAGAACCTCTGGATGCTCATCAAGACCGAGGGCCTCCGCGGCCGCACCTTCGCCACCCGGGCCGAGGCGAACCTCGCGCTCTTCGAGTACATCGACGGGTTCTACAACAGTCGGCGCATCCAGAAACGCCTCGGCTACCTCAGCCCCGTCGAGTTCGAAGAGAAGCACTACGCCGAGCAGGCAGCGTCCGAACGAGTGAACCTGAAACCCCGCCAACCCGCTCTGACCAGCTGATCAGCCCCTCCCGAGCAACGGGGGAACCTCAGTGGGCGTGTTTGCCGAGCGCGAGGGTGCCGTGGCGGGTGGCGCTGGCTGCTGCGCGGTTGAGGTGGTGTTCGAAGCTCTCGGGCGGGTGGGGCCATGAGATGCCCAGGCTGGTCAGGGCGGCGATGCGTTCGATGGGCAGTGCGCCTGCGGCGTACAGGGAGCGTTGCTGTCCGATCCATTGTCCGAGGGCCAGGCCGTTTCTGGTGACGTGTTCGCTGGGCACGTTCAGGTGTCCGTGCTGGCTGTGGAAGGCCCGGGCGGCGTGCCAGCCGTTGTCCCAGAAGGCGTTGTTGCGGGGTTTGTGGGTGAGCAGTTTCAGGGTGCGGTTGACTTCTGCGGCACGGTGGGGGCGGGCTGGGACGGGTTGCAGCCGCCGCTTCTTGTGGCTGCTGAAGCGCTCGTGGAGCTTGCTGTCGTAGACGGCCAGGCCGTTGAAGAAGGCCCAGAAGTCGGAGAAGGCGGAGGACTCCATCGCCTCGTGCAGCTTCTGCCTGGGGGCGAGGTAGACGGGGAGGAAAATCGAGGCGCGTTTGGCCTGGCCGGGGGGTTTGCGCAGGGCTCGTCCGATGGTCTGTGCGATCTTGACGGGGCTGCGGCAGGGGTCGGCGATGAAGATGCCGTCGGTGTCGGGGGCGTCGACGCCTTCGCACAGCACCCGCACGCTGGACAGGACGGCGCCGTCATGACGGTCGGCGGCGCTGCCGGGGGTGAGGGGGAGAAGTGGGTGAACTCGCGGAGGTAGGCGTGGCGTTGCCAGGGCGGCTGGCCGGTGTACAGGGCGCGTGCCCAGGGGTTGCGGATGCCGGTGTGGTCGGCGAGGGCGTGGGCGGTTTCGGGCAGGGAGTCGGCGAAGCCGCGGGCGGCGGCAATACGGCCGTGAAAGGTGAGGATGGTGCGGACGTCGTGTTCGGCCATGGCGGTCAGCAGCATCGCCTGCATCGTTGCCAGACGCAGGCCGTCCAGGTGCGGGGTGGGCCGGTCCGTGTGGAGGACGTCGAGGAGTCCGCGGTCTCGGACTTCGGGGATGACGAGCTGGTATTCAGCGAGGATGCCGCGCTCGATGGCGTCGGCCAGGCTGAGGTGATAGACGGTGGGGTCGTCCATGGAGGCGAGTCGCACGAGGCGGGGGTGTGCCTGCCGTGGCCGGGCGGGGATGCGCCAGTTGCGGGGGGTTGCGGTCATGTAGAGCCGGTGCGCGGCAGGGACGGCGCGGTCGTCGTGGATGAGTCCCCATTGTTTGTCCCAGTTGCCGCTGGTGCGGTGGGCTTCGTCGGCCAGGGCAAAGGCCCACTTGGGCAGGTGGTGGGATTGGTGGGCCCGGACCAGTGTGGGCAGGGAGTCGTAGGTGGCGAAGACGGCGGTGCGGCCGCCGCAGGCGACGCGGCTCGCCAGTGCCTGGGGGCTGGAGATGAGCGCGAGATGGCCGCGAAGCCTGCGGTCGTACACGCCGGGCAGTGAGCACACGCCGATGAGCTGGTCGAAGCCGTCGTCTGCGAGCCAGCGGGCTGCGGTCTGTGTCAGCAGGTCGAGGGTGGGGACGACCACGAGGACGGGGCCGCGGGGTGCGAAGTGTTCGGCGATGCGCTTGCCGATGAGGGTTTTACCGGTGCCGCAGGCGGCGACGATGGTTGCGGCGGGCAGTCGTCGGTGCAGGAGGGCATGCGCTCCCGCTTCGATGGCCTCTTCCTGGTGGGGGCGCAGTTGAGCACGGCCAGACATGCGGCGCTCCGATTCCCTCTCGGCCGAACTCGGTGCCTGCGGGCCCAGGGGCCGCGTGCTTCTTCCTCGGGGCAGTGTGGCAGGTGCTCCGGCGCTCGGGCGGTTCCGACCGGAGATGGCCATGGTTGACCTGGTGGGCGCGATATGTGATCAGCGCCGGGGTCGGGCGGGTGCCGGTTTTGTTCAGATGGTTGGTCGGTGGCGGCCGGCGGGGTTCGGTCGGAGTTAGATGAGGGAGTTGGCCGGCCGGACGCTGCGTGGGGAGGGTGCCATGACGGGGCGGGACCCGTTGTTGGGACGGCGCCGGATGCACCTGGGTTTGCGGTTTTTGCAAGGAGAGTCGACGGGTTCGTATGTGACCCGGCTGGCCGCCCGCAATCTACGCCCGGTGGAGGCGGTACTGGCCAGTATGGGCAGCGGCCCGATGCCGGTGGACGCGCAGTACACCGAGATGTATGTCAGCCGGTATGCCCGCGAGCGGCTGGCCAATCGGGACTGCTGCATGATCGGGTGACAGCGGGGTTTATGCAGCCAGGGCTGCGGCTGGGGTCATGATGGTCTCGTACTCGACGGGGGTCAATCGGGCCAGGCGTTTCTGGCGCCGGCGTCGGTGGTAGGTGCGCTCGATCCAGGTCACGATCGCGATCCGCAACTCCTGGCGGGTGGCCCAGGTACGGCGGTCGAGGACGTTGTTCTGCAGCAGCGCGAAGAAGCTCTCCATGGCCGCGTTGTCGCCGGCGGCACCGACTCTCCCCATCGATCCGATCATGCTGTGACGTGCGAGAACTGCGACGAACTTCCGTGAGCGAAACTGCGACCCGCGGTCGGAATGCACAATGCATCCTGCGACCTGGTCGCGACGGGCGACGGCGGATTCAAGGGCTCTCACGGCGAGGCTGGACTTCATCCGGGCATCGATGGAATAGCCCACGATGCGGCCCGAGTAGACGTCCTTGACCGCGCACAGGTACAGCTTGCCCTCGCCGGTGGCGTGTTCGGTGATGTCCGTCAGCCACAGCCGGTTCGGCCCGTCGGCGGTGAAGACGCGCCGCACCCGTCGTCGTGGACCGCAGGGCGGCCTTGACGGTCTTCCCGCGGCCTCTGCGCTTGCCGAACGCGCTCCACCACTGGTTGTCGCGGCAGATCCGCCAGGCGGTCCGCTCGGCCATCGGCTCACCGGCTGCGCGGGCCTCGTCGAGGAGGAAGCGGTGGCCGAACTCCGGGTCGTCGCGGTGCGCGTTCAACAGGGCGTTGGCCCGGTATGCCTCGGCCAGCTCGGCATCGGTGACCGGGCAGGCCAGCCACCGGTAGTAGGGCTGGCGGGTCAGATTGAGTACCCGGCACGTCACCGCCACCGGCACCCGGCAAGGGGCATCGGCGGCGGCCAGCTCGCGGACGAGCGGGTACATCATTTTGACGGCAGGTTTGCCTGCGACAAATACGCCGCAGCCCTGCGCAGCACCTCGTTCTCCTGCTCCAGGAGCCGGATGCGCTTGCGGGCCTCGCGCAGCTCGGCCGACTCACCCGACACTGGTGCGGGCCCGGCGCCCTCCTCGGCGTCGGCGCGGCGCAGCCACTTCGACAGCGTGATCGGGTGGACGCCGAAGTCGGCGGCGATCTGTTCCAGCGTGACGCCGGGCTCGCGGTTGCGCGCGACCCGCACGACGTCCTCGCGGAACTCCTTCGGATACGGCTTGGGCACTGCAACATCCTTCCAGGCCGCCTCTCAGCAAGCCAGGTCAGGTGTCACCTGTCCGTGCAGCAGTCCCATCTGGCCGGGCGGACCGTGGCAGAGATGCAAAAGCGCCTGGTGAGTCTGAGCGATGAGTTTCTTATGCCCGCCGGTGCGGTGGAGGACTGGGAATGGCCGTGGGACGCGCGGGCCGGCTACGTCGTCCAGGCTTGCTCCCTGTGTGCGGCGCAGCGTGGGACCCGCTCTCCGGCGTGGTTGATCCTGCCCGACCCGTGGCATGTGTGTCTGCGTCATCAGCGGTGGACGGACAACTCGCGCAGCATCCGGCGTCCCTATATCGATCTCCGTCCTCTGCGTGAGGTCGTGCAGGCTCAGCAGCGTCTGAACCGGGTCGTGAAACGCCTGGGCCCCGTCGCCGCACGGTGGGTGCAGGCGGACGCGTATTCCATCCTGGCGCACTCCGGCTGTCCGTACAGGCCCGAGAAAGTGAGGCAGTGGAACCAGTTGGCTGTGGAGTTAGGTGAGCAGCGGGTGCGGCCGCTGGCCCAGTTCGGCTGGCTGGCCCTGCTGACTTGGGATCTGGCCTGGCTGGAAGTACGGCGCCTGAGC
Source organism: Streptomyces cathayae (assembly GCF_029760955.1). Lineage (GTDB taxonomy): Bacteria > Actinomycetota > Actinomycetes > Streptomycetales > Streptomycetaceae > Streptomyces > Streptomyces cathayae. Next base: position 7,445,383 of record NZ_CP121682.1, on the reverse strand, counting down.
GGTGCGCTGAGCAAAGCCGAGCACCGGGAGTGGCTACCGCGGGTCAGCCGGCGGTACGGCTACAGGTTGGCCGGGCCGTTGGCCATCTGGCACGGTCAGCACCGTCCTCTTGCGCACGACTACCTCACGGTGGTGCGCAGCGGTCAGCCACTGAGTAAGTGGATCAGGGACGAGATGAGCAAGGCCACCAGGCACGCGCTCCCCTCCCCCTGACGTCGCTGGAGGATTCGACGTGCCTTCCCTGGGTGCGGCTGCCCGACTCGATGGACCGGCTGTTCCTCTGACCCCGCTCGGCGGCGGTGCGTTGTGTGTCATTCTGCGGCGGCCGGGGATCAGCCGGCGCCGCCTGTCGGCCGGCTACGAGGGCGGTAGCAGGCGTTCTGGCGAGATCGCAATCCGGACCCACTCGTTCGGGTGAGCCAGACGGCTCCTCCTACCGGGTGGCGCGGCGGACGGGGATGCTGCGTCCTGTGTCCGGGGCGCCCTGGGCACGGTACGGGTGGAGGGCAGCCGATGGAGGTGCGGGTCCGTCACCGCGACGACCTGGGTCGTGAGCGGCTGGTGTCGGCTGCCGTGCTGCGGGGGACACCGGTGGAGGAATGGCCGGTGTTGAACGAGCAACGTCCTTACAAGGGCCGCAAGTCCAAGGTGTCGCGATGGTGGTCGTCAACCACGAAGAAGGACATCCTGTGCCGGTCGAAGGAGCACGCGTTCGCGGCGATGTTCCTCGACCGCGACCCGGACATTGCCTATCTGGGCGCTGCGTCACTGCAGTTGGAGTACGGGGTGGGTGAGGGCAAGGTCGTGGTGGAACCGGCTTTTTTGGCCCGTACGGTGGGCGGGCAGCGTGTGTTCTACTTCTACTCCCCCGCCTGGCGGGAGCCGGATGAGCAGGAGTGGGCAGTGGCGCGGGCCGCGGCCGACGACGCGGGCTGGGAGGTGCGGGCTGCGTACGCGCCGGCAGGTCAGCTGCGCCGCAACGTGTACATCGTCTCCCAGTTCCGCCACGACGAGTATCCCGATGAGGCGGCGAAGGGTGCCTTGCTGGAGGTGTTCGCGCGGCCGCGGTCCGCAGGTGAGGGGGCCGATGCCGCGGGTCTGCCCCCGGGCCAGGGCAGGGCCCGTTGCTGGCATCTTCTGTGGACGGGGGCGCTGACCTGCGACTGGGAGCGGCCTTTGACTCCGGACAGCATGGTGTGGGCCGTCCAGGAGGCGCGGTGAGTGTCCCGGCCGCGCCGGTGGCGGATCCCCTGCGTTCTGCGCCTGCCGGAGGGGCGGACGGTCTGCGGCCGGGGATGACCGTGCGGTGGAAGGCCGGGCGGTATCTGATCGGTGCTGTGCAGGGCACCCTGGTGCACCTGGTCGCCCTGGAGGAGGGCGGGCAGGACGCGCTGGTCGTGGTCTCGGTCCTTGTCTGTGCCGCGGACTTCGCGGTGCTAGAGGGTGACGGGACGCCGCAGGAGCCTGAGGCGGAGCCGGACTGGGCGGTGCTGAACCGGCTTGCCGAACATCATCTGAAGCAGATGCGGGACTGGGAGGAACACGTCCGCGAAGTACTGACCGGTCGCCCGGTCGGCTCGCAGGGTGCGTTCGTCCCCCGCCCGGGCTATGACCCGGCAACGACCACCCGGACCGAGCGCTATGCCCTGAAGGCCACCGAGCTGAAAGCTGTCGGCCTGCGCGGTTCGGTCGCCACGGTGCAGCGTAAATGCCTGGCCTACGAGAAGCAGGGGCTGCTCGGCCTGGTCGATGAGCGGTGGCTGCGCACCACCGCCCCCTACGGTCGCGTCGACGAGCGGGTGGTGGAGGTGATCCGCCAGCAGGACAAGGCCCAGGACGGCTTGTCGGTGGGCACGCTCTCACGCCTGCGCACCCAGGTACGTACCGCGCTGCGCCACGCATACCCGAACGAGTACAAGGAGTTGATGCCCGCCCGGTCCACCTTCTACGACCTGCTCAAACGCCTGGGGATCTCCCACGCCTCCGCAGCGCCCGCAGGCAGGGACAAGCAGGGGCCCGAGCCGCCCTACCAGCCGGTCATGGTGTCGCTGCTGGGGGAACGCGTCCAGATCGACTCCACCGGACTGGACGTGGTGGCCCGCGGGGACGACGGCCGGCCGGTCTCGCTGGAGCTGACCTACGCCATCGACACCCTCAGCCGCACCATCCCGGCCGGGATCGTCGTGCCCAAACGGCCCGGCCGCAAGAAGGGGCCCGGAAGCCGACGCCGCGGGGGGCGCGGCACCAGGTCCCTGGACGCGGCCCTGCTGCTCGCACAGGCGCTGGCCCCCCTGCCGGCACGTCCCGGCTGGTCGCCTCAGGCCCTGGCCGAGAACTCCGACCTGCCCTACGAGCAGATGGCCGCCGGCGATCCCCGCATGGCAGGTGCGGCCGCCCGGCCGGTGGTGCGCCCCAAGACGGTGGTCGTCGACAACGCCAGGATCTTCAAGGCCCAGCATTTCAAGGACGCGTGCAGCATGCTGAACATCGGCGTGGAGCCCGCCCGGGAACGCACCGCCGAAGACAAAGCGATCATCGAGCGCACCAACCACTCGATCAAGAACGGATTCTCCCAGTTCGTCGCCGGCTACACCGGCGACAGCCTGGCCACGCGCGGGAAGAGGGTCGGGCAGGAGCGGTTGTGGCCGATCAACCGAGTGCAGGAGATGTGGCACGAGTGGGTGGCCACCCACTGGCAGCAGCATCCACACGAAGGGCTGCGCTCCCCCTTCCTGCCCGGCCTCGTCCTCACACCGAACCAGATGTACGCCGCCGCCGTCGCCACGGAAGGCGCCGTGCCCCGGCCCGCCACCCCCGACGAGAACCGCAAACTGCTGCTCAACGTGAAGCGGATCGTCACCCGCGAGGGCATCCGGATCGACAACCGCACGTATATCAGCCACCGCATCAGCGAGTTCAAGAACCGCCACACCGGCATCAAGGGACAGGGCCGCCATTGGTCGGTCTACTACAACCCCTACACACCGGGCCGGGTATGGCTGTACGACCACACGGCCGAGAAGGACCCGGCCCGCAGCCCGTGGGTGCCGTTCGACTTCAAGTACCAGCATTTGATCAACGATGCCTGGACCCAGTACCTGTGGGAACGGGCCGCCGACATCGTCGCGGACCGTTGCGGCCGGGAAGGTGGCGAGGAGGAGATCACCCGCGCCGTGGACGAACTGCTGGACCGCGCACGCAAGGGTCCCTCGCCCAAAGACACTCCGGCCGTCCGTGACGCCGTGCCGGTGGCCGCGTTCGTCCCTCAGCCGGTGGACATCGCCGAGACGCCCTTCAACCCCTACGCGGGCATCGCCCCGGCCGACCCCGCACGCGTGCCCGCCGCGCCGTCGCTGAACGTCCCCGCCAGGGACCTCTTCCCCGGCCAGCGGACCGTGCGGCACCCGTCGAGCCCGACCCGGTCGATCCCGACGACGCACTGCCCCCTGCCGCAGACGGACCTCCGCGCCGTCGCCGCCCCGGCCCCGCGAAGACGCCCCGTCTGGACGGAGCGGCCGGAGACATCTTCCGCAATCTCGCCGCCGAGCCGCCCTCCCGCGCCGGAGAAGACCCGTCGTCGGCCTCCCCCATCCCGCAGGAGACCTGATGCCCACCACGCACACCTCGCAGAGCCCAGTCACCCTAGATGTGGCCCCGGCCCCCTTGTACCGACTGCTGGATCCCGACCTGCTCTCGACGCGCGAGGGTCTGATGGACTTCGTGCACCACGAACCCAAGCCCCCGGACCTGGCCGACTGTGCCCCCTCGGGCACGAAACTCCCCGACACCGACGTGCGGATGATGTACCACGGAAACCTGCCCTGCGTGAGCACCCCCGACGTGACCCGGGGTCTGCTGGACGCCCGTCGTACTCTGCGCACCAACCGGTTCAGGCGAGTCGGAAAGCGCATGAGCATGGTCATCGACGGGTGTGCCGGCAAGTCCACCCTGCTGGCGCAGATCGCCCGCGCCTATCAGGGACTGCTGGAGAACGAACGCCGGCCGGACAGGGAATGGACCCCCGTCGTCTACATCAACGTCCCGCCGCGCCACGAATGCAACCTGGACTGGTCCCTGCCCTTCGCCGACTTCTTCGGCATGGACCACACCCTCAACCTCGACAAGCGGACCTACCGCAGCACCGACATGACCGAACCGGTCATCCACACGATGCGGGAGAGCGGCACCTCCCTGATCTGCATCGACGGGATCGACCGCATCCACAGCAACGACCTGACGAAGGCCTTCGCCTACTTCGACAGCCTGCAGGCCCGTCTGCGCGCCTCCGTCATCTACTGCGGAAACGGTGCCGTCGACATCGTCGAGGAAGCTCTCCGCCATCGCCGTCACGGCGAACGCCCCGACCAGTCCGAGCAGTTCCGCACCACGCTGCCCGTGATGCGGATCCGCCGCATCCCCTTCCACGAGGGACAGCAGGACGCCTGGCGCACCGTCCTGATGGACTACGACAAGAACCTCCGTCTGTACAACCATGTCCCTGGTGCAGGAAAGCTCCTCGACTTCGACACGGAGCTCCACGCGCGGACCGGCGGCTACATGGACACCCTGGATCAGCTCCTGTGCCAGACCGCTCAGCAGTCCATCGAGGACGGCACCGAAGCGATCACCCAGGAAGGTCTCGACGACATGGTCGTCGGCCGCGGCGACCTGGAGGACGACTGGGCATAGGGTCTGCTTCCGGCAACGCCCGGGCAACCGATATTTGAGCGGCCAGGCGAGGGACGGGGGTTGCTCGCGGTGAGTTCCCAATCCGGCTTCGGGTGCGTGCTGGCAGGGTGGAGCACCACGAGCGGCGGTAGTGGGTTGGGTTGGCTGTGCGATGGCTGTCGGCGCCGCCGGGCACAGAGGCCAGGGACACAAAGAACCTGTGGCAGCGGCTCATATCGGTCTGCCCACGGGGCTGATGGTGAGCTCTACAGGGGTGACGCGCCGGCTGTGGCAGGTCCAGGCGGTTCCCGTCCAGCGCCCTCCCGGCAGGCGAAGATCAGCGCGACGACACTGTGGAAGCCGAGCTCAGGATCTTCCGCGAGCTGACGGTAGGTGGCCGTGTCGCGTGCACTGGGGCCGGGAGGCCCGCGGGATGGGTATGCCATTCACCGACCCAGACGCTGCGGTCGGCCGTGAATGCCTCGTCGGCGAGTATCTGAGCGTGCCCGAGGTCGCGCAGGAAGTACGTAGGGGTGCGGACGGCGGCAGGTCCGGGGGCCCCGGCGTGGCAGATCGTGACGGTGTATCTGGTGTGGTGTCCGAGCAGGATTCCCCCGGTCTCGGTGGTGTGGTCGACCGTGTGCAGTTCGGTGGTGATCGCGAGGGCGGCCGGAGCAGTGAGGTGTACGACGGTCACGGGCTGCGGGGTCATGGCGCTTCGCAGGTGGGGCAGCCGGGCCGCGGCGGGGTGGCGGGAAGCCAGCGAAGTTCGGCGGTGCGGCCGAGGTCGAAGGGCGCGGCCCAGCCAGGTTGGCGGCGCAGTCCGATCAGGGCGTGTTCTCCGGGGAGGCGCTGATCGGGGTGTCCGGCGTGTTCGAGGAGGGTGGCGGCGGCGGTCTTCGCCGCGAGGTGGGCGACGAGGTGGAGGTCCGGGCCGACGGCGGTCATCGGTCGGTGTCGGGTTCCGGTGCCGTATCCGGCGTCCAGGGCGGGTTCGGGGTCGAGGCTGCCGGCTTCGGTGAGGCTGTGGCGGCGGCAGGTCAGGCAGCCGTGCCGGCGCCATGGGTGCAGCCGGATGATTTCGCCGAGGGCTCCGTACTGCAGAACGCAGGCAAGGATGGCGGTGCGGTCCGCGCGGCGGGCCAGGTGGCCGGTGACGCGGCGTGCGGCCACCCCGTCAGCCGTACACACGACGAGGTGGGTGTCCATGAGGAGGGCGCGGATCTGGTCGGCGTGCTCGATGACGTCCAGGGCGAGGGGGTGACGGCGGTGTCGGGGCGCAGCTGGGTGAGTTCCTCAGCCAGTGCGGTGACTTTGGTGCGGCCGATGTGCCTGCGGGAACTGGTGTGCCGGACGAGGTTGTGCCATTGGAGGCGGTCAGGATCGACGAGGGTGAGGTGCCCGATGCCGTAGCCGGCCAGCGCATGCGCGGTGGCCGAGCCGATACTCCCCGCCCCGACCAGCATGATGTGGGCATTCTGCAGTTCCTGTACGGGCCAGTGATGGTCGAGTTGCCGAATCCCGGTGGTTTCGGGCTCGGCCGACATCTCGAGGGGCTGGAAGCCCGCGCGGGTGACGTGCCAGGCGACGAGGTCGGGCAGACGGCTTTCGGGATAAGCGTCCTTCACGCCGGGGGCGTGGGTGAGGGCGACATAGCCGCCGTCGCCCGGCGTCTTGAAACCGTTGGGGACGGCGTCCTTGAACACGTCAAGTTTCATGGCCGTGTCACGCCGTACTCGCAGGAGGTGCCAGAGCGCGTGCAGTTCGTTCTTGGCCCGGTACCAGTAGCCGGTAGGGCGGGAGTCGCAGCTGGCGAGCAGGCGGGGGGCGGGCGGCGGCGGGTCGACCGAGATGATGGAGCCGCCGCCCTCGGAGATTCCGCCTACCACAGCGAGGTCGTCCGGCTGGCTGATACGCAACGACAGCCGGCCCCATGCGCCCGAGGCGCGGAGTACGGTCGCGGCGTCCTGTGGAATGAGGATCAGCACGCGGGACCGTCCTGCCCGCCGTCCCCGGGTGGCGGGGGCTGGGCCAGGAAGTGGTCGAGCCGGTGGTCGGTGACGATGCCGCTGCCGGTCATCTCCTCGATCGCCTGGTATTTCATCAGCGCGTACTCGATCCGCCAGCCGGCGGCCTTCAGTAGCAGGTCGACAACGGTCTCACGGCCCGTCCATACGTCGTCCTGCAGGAGGCACAGGCTGGCGTCTCCGTTGACGTGCCAGATGTGCTGGGTCCACTCGAACGGGGCGGGCAGCGGGTCCAGCGGGATGATGCGCGGGGCCACCATGGGGTAAGCCTGGCTGTATGCCAGGCGCAGTCGGAGGCCGCTCTCGCCTATCCAGTCGGTGAGGTGGGTGGGCTCGGGCCGACCGAACGGCCAGCGCGGCAGCGTGCCCTCCCAGCTTCCCGCTCCCTCGTCACTGAAGACGAGGTCCGGGAAGTGGGCAGGGATCTCCTCCCGGTCTCGTCGCAGTCGGCGTGGTTCGCACTCCCACCAGGCGATGGGAGTGCGGGCGCCACAGACAGGTGCGGTCGTCATCCCTGGGGTGCGTCCTTGATGGGGCGGGGGCTGATGAGCGCGGGCGCGCCTATCAACGCGGTGCTCTTGGGGGCAGCGGCGGGAGCCGGGAAGTCCTCACCGAAGATCTCCTGCCACAACCGCAGCGCCTCGTCTGTGTCGCCTTCGGCCGCCGCCGTGCAGGCCTGGTCTGCCAGGTCCGCGGCTTCGGCGAACGCAGCCGACAGACCTTCGCGATCCAGGTCGGGCTGGATCTCGCCGCACAGACCGGCCGGGTCCCACACGCCTTCGTTGACCCGGGTCGCGGCGGCGGTGAAGAACGTCTTCAACCCCTGGCAACGGTTGCCGGACGCGGGCAGGCACTGCAGGGCAAGGACCTCCATGACGAGGGACTTGATGCGCCCTTCGACCTGCACGTCGAGTCGCCACTGCTTGAGCAGCCTGACCAGCGGCCGGAAGTACGACCAGTCCCGCTGGTGTTCGGCCACCATGTTGATCAGGTATTCGGGGTTGGCTGGCACCCATCGGGCGCTGAGCTGCTCGGGGATGAGCAGCGAGTTGTCAGGCTGGCGCAGCGCGGCCATGACGTCGACGGTGAAGGCCTCCGGGTCGTCGGGGTCGTCGAGGAAGCACTTGACGGCGTGGTTGCGCAGCAGGGTGTGCCGAACCACGGTGGCGTGAGTGCCTTTGCTCTGGCTCAGCAGCCGGTTGACCTGGGAGCGGATGTGCTCGAGGGCCTCCTCCGCGCTCGGCCCGCTGCTCCCCCACTCGGGGTGTTCGTCCGGGTCGTAGACGACGACGATGTCAACGTCGTGGATGGGCTTGAGCTGCGTGCTGCGGCTCAAGGAGCCCGATCCGAACGTCTCGAGGACGTCGGGCTCTTTCAGCAGCGCCTCCTTGAACAGGTCCCGGCGCCCGCGGGCCAGCCGCGTTTTCTTGATGTCCTCGTCGACGGACTTCTGCAGCGCGTCGAATGCCTCGTCGATCCCCATGCGGTGTGCCTCCTCGGGCTCGCCGTTCAGCCCGGGCACGCCCCGGCCGCGGCTCCTGCGAGGCGCGGCCGAAAACGGACGTTCGATGGCTGCTCGTTCCCACGGTACGGGCACCCGCTGACAACGCCCCTGGGACCAGGTCGCGTTGATCTTCATGGCGTGGGGTGTCCCGTACCGTGCCGCCGATCCGGCTGCCGAGGGGCAACGCATCGAGCAATCAGGAGGCTGCCCCGTCAGGCATGGAACGCTCGCCCCGCGAAGCGGGATCGCACGAGGGTGCGCTCCCGTAAGAGCGCACCCCGGCCGACGAGCTGGGGGGACATGGGATGTTTCGGGCAGTTGAGGCGGCCTCGTCGTCATCAACCTCCCGCACGGCATGCGTTCAGCCACGGCACGTCGCAACGGGGCGAAGGTTGCCTGATGCGGCGCTAAGATCATCGAGCTGAGTGTTGAGGGGGCAGCATGGCCGTCGCCATAGTCGACGCCGTCAGGCTCGCGAAGGCGAACCGACGGAGGTACGAGCGTCTACTTGAGTGCCACGAGGAGCTCAACCAGCGGGCAGCCGCGGAGAACGCCGCCCAGCACAAGGCACGGCAGACGCTCTACGACGAGGCCCTCGTCCCCTTCTATGACGTTTTTCGGCGGCTCAAGCACGCCGATCTGGTCGATCTGGCCGCGATCGAGATGCCAACCGTCGGCGGCGACGTGGACATTGTGCTCCGGCGATTGCGCGAACGCGCTGTGACGGCCGCTGTCGGCGCGCTGGCCGGCGGCGCGCTCGCAGGTTACGGCGCCTGGGCAGGCACCTACCTCGCGGTGGGCGCCTTCGCCTCCGCCTCGACCGGCACGGCGATATCGGGGTTGTCCGGGGCGGCCGCCACCAGTGCCACGCTCGCATGGCTGGGAGGCGGGTCTCTTGCCGCAGGCGGTGGCGGGGTGGCGGCCGGGACAACGGTGCTGTCCGTGATCGTCGCGGCTCCAGCCGTTCTCTCGCTGGCTGCCATCGTGGAGTGGCAGGGCCGCGCAGCCAGACGCGGCCAGCGGGAGATGGCGCAGGACCTGGAGCGGGCCGAGACGGAGATGAGCGCGGCGGAGGATGCGGCGTCCGCACTGTACGCGCGCAGCAAGGACATACGTCGCGTCCTGCGGGACCTTCGGTTCATCCTGGTAAGACGGCTGCCGTCATTCACCGCGCTGACCGAAGCGTGCGACGACTTCACCCGGTACGACTCCCGTCAGCGCGCCGAGGTAGCCACGATGGTGGATCTCGCCGGCCTCGCCGTCATGGTCATGAGTTGCCCGATCACGGACGCGGATGGACAGTTGACCGAGGAATCGGGGCTGGTCGTCGCCGACGCCGAGGCCCGGCTGCGGGTGTTGGACACCGAGGCGTGAGCGGGCAGGGTTTACGCGTCGACGACGAACGCCTTCTCATACACCTGCTGTCCGTTGACGTCCTCATACACAGTGGTGGGTCGCAAGCGGTTCCACCGATTGCCCAGCAGCAGAGCCAGGCCCATCGGGCCGGCCTGGAACAGGTGGATCGCTGGATGTGTGCGGCAGGCACGACGCAGCAGGCCCCGGATTCCGACGGCCAGTGCGCTGGCCGTGGCCGCATCCGGGATCGCGTTGTCCTTCGCGCCGCCGGGTGGGCGCAGCACCAGCAGACGGGAGACGGGTATCTGCTGCTCCCGCAGAAAGTCCAGCACGTCCTCGGTGGGGTCGACAGCGACGCCTATGGCCACGGCGAGGTCCGGTCCGAGACCGAGAGCGTGCTCATCAACATCCGGGGCCAGCACAGCGTCGTACTCGGCAGCGGACGACCAGACCTGTCCGCGCTGGGCCACGGCCAAATCGACTCCGGTCACCATGCGGAAAGCCGCGCCGACCACAAACGCGGGTGCGAGACGCAGGCTGCCGGTGACGGCGATGGAGGTCGTGCCCGGCGGCATCCGAAACGGTGCCGCTTCGATGTCCGCCTGCAACTGCGCCCAGGTCGCCGGGGCAAGCGGACGCCGCTTCACGTAGGGCGAGGCGCCCTCGAAGTGGTCCGCCCAGTCCACCGCGTAGTCGGCGTCCTCCGCCATCGGGTCCGGTTTCAGCGTGGCGACGGAAAGCACCGCCCGTGACGAGCCGGCCTCCAGACGCAGAGACTGGATCGCCTCCCTGACATCCGCCAGAGACAGCCTGCGCTGCCCATCGGCGACTTGGCGCGCCACCCAGTCCGCTCCGGCGTGCATAGCCCCCTCGTCGAACCGTAGCCCCGCAGCAAACATCAGCATCTGCAGGTGCTCATGCAGGTGCAGCACGTCCCGTGCCAGGTCGAAGCGCAGCACCTTCAGAAGATCCAGCAGCCTGTCCTCGCTCAACCCGATGCCGGCGGCCCAACGACTGCGCGCTTGCCCCTTCTTCGAACGCGGTCCCTGCTGCGCCGCCTTCGGCACGAGCAACTGGGTGCGGGAATCCCGCAGCGAGATCAGCGGATCCCCGGCGTCCGGGGACCGGTTACTCAACAACGCAAGATCAACCGGCAAGCCGTCCCCGGCGAGTTGCTGCCAAGCCTGTGCCACCTTGCGCAGGATCGACGGACCGCCCTGGTCGCTCGGCTTGAGCAAGTACTCCTCGTTGACAGGTGAGGAACTGTCCGCGGCGTATTTGACCTGCATATAGGTATGCGGTGGCTCCGTACGGTACAGGACAACGTCATCCACGTTCCCCACACCATCCATCTCGACGCCCACCGCCACCACCGGGTTCGGCACGCGCATCGCCGCGTCCCGTACCGCTGTGACGCAGCCCTGCCACGCGACCAGCCACTGGTACCGGTCACCGGCGATACGAACACCCGTCGAACTCGGGGCAGGCAAGTCAGACACGGAACGCAACCTCCCACTCGAGGCCGCCATACCGCAGCCACCGGGCAAATCATCGCCCTCGCCCCTTCGCCGTGCCCACCCCCGGCGCCGAGAGACCATAGCGCTGAACATGGCGTTCACAAGCCCGCCCGGGACCTGGCGAGCTTGAAAAGATCGACGGGAGATCGCAGCAGGCATCCGCACTCCCTCAGGTCCCTGCTCTATACGCGTCCAAGGTCACTTGATGTGAGTCCAGGGCAAGTTGCGGCGAGCCAGTTCAGAGGCCTACGGATCAGAGAACCTGCAGGTAAGCAGCTCTCAGATGTTGTCCGAACGCAGTTGAGGTGCTCCAGGTCAGAAAGGCCAGCCGAACACCAAGATCACATCATCTCTAGCTGGTCGCGACACCACGCGGCCACGCTGAGGAGCTCGCGGTCGACGGCGAGACCGAGCCGGTGATCGTCAAGCTGGGCGTATGGATCTCCAACACCAAAACCAGGCGGGACAAGCTCAGCGCGGAGCAGCTGGCCGCGCTGCGGAAGTTGGGCGTGGAATGGGCGTAGCGACCTTTGACAGGATCTGTCGCCAGCTACTGCCACTCATACGTCGCCCATCGTTGAGGCTCTCACACGGTACGTTGCCCTTGCCGAAAACCTCATCCGCCGAGGTAGGAGCCGGTGTGCGGGATGCGCGGGTTCTCGAGCACGGACGCTGGAATCGGTGCTCTCGCGGGACTGGCGATCACCCCGGCATGATGGCTGCTCGTGCTGCTACGACTGGCTTACCTGACCGTGACGAACGCGTTCGCCGTGCTGCGCCTGCTGCCCATGAGCGACCGGGACATGGAAACGGAGATCCTCGCCCTCCGGCATCAGATCACGGTGCTGGAGCGCCAACTCGGTGGCGAAAAGGTTCGGTTCTCCCCGAACGATCGCGCGTTCCTGGCGGCGTTGCTGCACCGCCTGCCCTCGCAGGTGCTGCGCAGGATACGGCTGGTGGTGCGTCCGGACACCGTGCTGCGCTGGCACCGCGATCTGGTCGCACGCCGCCACGCTGCGCGCTCCCGGCCCAAGCGCCCGGGAAGGCCGCGGACCGTGCGCTCCATCCGGCTGCTGGTGCTGCGGCTCGCCCGCGAGAACTCCAACTGGGGATACCGCCGCATCCATGGCGAACTCCTCGTTCTGGGCGTTACGGTGGCCGCCTCCACCGTCTGGGAAATCTTGAAGGAGGCGGCATCGACCCGGCGCCCGAGCGGGCCTCGAGCACCTGGGCGGGCTTCCTGCGTTCCCAGGCCGACGCGCTCCTGGCGTGCGACTTCTTCGAGACCGTCACCTTGTCCGGGGCCCGCTTGTACGTGTTCGCCGCGATCGAGCACGCGAACCGCCGGATCCGGGTCCTCGGCGCCACCGCGCACCCCACCGCATCCTGGGTGACGCACGTCGCGAAGAACCTCGTCATGGACCTCGAAGACGCCGGCTGCCGGGCCAGGTTCCTGATCCGGGACCGGGACGGGAAGTTCCCGCGGTTGTTCGACGAGGTACTCAAGGACGCGGGTATCGAGGTGGTGCTCAGCGGAGTACGGATGCCGCGCATGAACTCAATCATGGAGCGGTGGGTGCAGACCTGTCGGCGCGAGCTGCTGGACCGCACCCTGATCTGGAACCAGCGACACCTGCTCCACGCGCTACGCGAGTTCGAAAACTTCTACAACTCCCACCGGCCCCATCAAGGCATCGCCAACGCCCGCCCGCTACGCCCCTTGCCGATGCCGATCAGCGATCCGAAGCAGATCACCCGCCTCGACATACGACGACGCCAACGACTCGGCGGCATCCTCCACGAGTACCGACATGCCGCATGACCTGCGCGGATGAGCTTTTCGGCAGGCGCAGTGCTCCCGCAGCCAATCGGCCGGGAGCCGCTGACTGAAGCCCAACCGCGCCGCTTCCTGCTTCAGCAGGAGGAACTGGTCGGTGTCCACGGCTCGGATCGTCCGCGGCAGCACTGCAGTCATGCCGCGATCATGCCACCAGACGACGCCGGTGGGGCCAGCTCGCACCGACAGCCGGGGCCACTTGAAACCGTCACACCGCCCCAATCGATCTCTGGGTGGGGCCACTTCAGACCGTCCGAGTGGGGCCGACTCAAACCGTCACGGCCACCGAGGGCTTCACCGCCGAGGTGATGTGCCGCTTCCTGGACCGGCTCGCAGGCCACTTCGACTCCAATGGGCAACTACCACCGTTCGGCCTGTGTCAATCGTGTTGATCACCATGCTGTGGCGCCTGTGCATCTGGGCTACGTTTCCGGAGTGATCGATTCCCCCTCTCCAGCAAGACAAGCCCCCTGCCTGCGCTTCAGGTTGCCCTCTTCGGCACGCAGGCTGAGCAGTTCCACGGGCCGTGGCGCGAGCTGTTCAGCTCTGCTCCCTTCGCCTTCCAGGAAGGACTCACGCACCGGGAGCGCACCGAGCTGTCCTATCAGCGACTCCACTTGGTCAATGAGGCTGTTTCCGATGCTCGGGCTCTGGTTGCCGACGCCGCTTCCCTGACCGCGTTGCACGAATGGGCAGGGGTTGCCGATGCCGGCATGGCAACGATCGCGAGCATCCACTTCAATCTGTTCCTCGGCAGCCTCCTGGATCACGACCATGAGGACCGGAACCTGACGCCCTACCTCCAGATGGAGCGTCTGGGGACCTTCCTGTGCACCGAGCAAGCACACGGCAATGACGCTTCCCAGCTGGAAACCACCGCCACGTTCGATCGGGCGTCAGGCGGCTTCGTGCTCGACACCCCGTCTGACGGCGCCCGAAAGTTCATGCCCAACACCAGTTCCGTAGGCGGCGCGAAGGACGCACTCGTCGCGGCCCGGCTGATCGTTGACGGGGACGACAAGGGCGTGTTCCTGTTCCTGACCCCTCTCAGCGACAGGAACGGGCAGCATCTGCCGGGTGTTGAGGTCTGGGACCTGCCCCAGACCGGAAGCGCTCCCGTGGATCACTGCACCACAGCGTTCCGCAGCGTCCCCCTGCCGTTCACCGCCATGCTGCAGGGGGAGCATGGACGACTCCGCCCGGACGGCCAGTTCGTCAGCTCCCTGGGCAACAGCCGCAAACGGTTCCTCCATTCCATCGGTCGCGTGACCATGGGCAAACTCTGCATGAGCGCATACAGCCTGGGAGTGACACGGCACGCCTTGGGCATCGCCGTGCGGCACGCCCACACCCGGCAGACAGCAGGAATGACCAAGGGGCAGCGGGTGCCCCTGATGTCACATCGGAGCCACCACACACCGCTCCTGGACGCCCTTGCCTCGACTTACGCAGCCACGTTGCTGCACCGGTCCGTTGTCCGGCAGTGGAGCCAGTCCACGGAGGCCGACCGTGAGGACTGCGAACGGCTGATAGCCGTCGCCAAGGGGTGGATCACATGGCGGGCCCGGGCCGTCATGACGGAGTGCCGCGAGAGGTGCGGTGCGCAAGGGCTCGCTCTGGCCAACGGCATAACGTTCCAGCTAGCCGCCAACGAGGGCACGATCACCGCCGAGGGAGACAATCTTGTCATCTGGACCAAGGCGGCCGGGGAGATGCTTCTGGGGGGCCTCACCCCGAAGCCGGCCAGTGAGGCACTGCCCGAGGATCGCTCGCTGCGCGATCCGCAGCACTTGCAGGACCTCCTGGCGGACGTAGAGCGAATATGGCACGAGCGGGCGCGTACGCGGCTGCGCACCAAGGGGGCTCGCTCACCCCTGGAACGATGGAACACAACGGTCACCCCGGCCCTGAAACTCGTCGACGCGCATGCCCATCGCCTGGCCGCCGAGGCTCTGCTGAGTGCGTCCGCCCAAACCGCATCGGCACACGCCCGGTCGCTGCTCGTGGACCTGCACGGCCTCTTCGCCCTTCGCGAAGTGGCCGCCCACAGCGGCGACCTCCTGGCGCAAGGGCGTCTGACTACCGATCAGGTCTTGGATCTGCCGGACGTCGTCGAGAGTGTCGTCGCCGACCTCGCACCTCATGCGCTGGAGATGGTTGAGGCGTTCTCCGTGCCTCACGGACTTTTGGACCGCCACCCCATACTGCACCCGGACGGTTCAAGCGGCCTCGCGCCGGCCCTGCCATGACTTCTGCGTACCTGACGGACCTCGTTGCGGCTGGTTGAAGCAAGGTTCCTCGCCGTCGACAACGTCCCATGAGGGCGGTTGCCGTACGTGCCTGACGAACTCTCGGATATTCGTGAGGCACGTACGGAGGTCGGCACTTGTCTCACGCCTCGGCGCGTCTCGGGGTGACGCGCGGGCGGGAGGGCCCGCCACCGGTGCGGGCCCTCCGGGCACCTGCTTCAGAAGTACATCGCGCGGTGGGAGGTGTAGGTGAACCTGTCACCGGCGCTCAAGGCGTACACGACGCGTCCACAGAAGTCCTGATACTCGGCTTCTTGCGCCGCATCCAGCGTGATGGCCGGTACCGGCCCGGACGGCGCTCCACGCCCAATGGCCCTGAGGAGGCCGGGCGGTGTCTTGAGCTCCATCACATCCAGTACGCGTCCGAAGTCACCGACGAGACACCGCATGCTCGTCTCCTCCGCCAGCTCGTCGAGCGCATCGGTGAGCCGGCCAGTTTCCCGTTCCGCTCGAGCGAGCATGGTGTGACAGGCCCGCAGGGTGTGCAGATACTCCGCCGGGACGTCCACGGAGTACAGGCACGTCAGCTGTCGGCCTCGCGAGTCGTGCAGGGCATAGCCTTTCCGGCCCCCCTGCCCTCGGGCCGCCGGGACCAGGTCCTGCCACTGGAGCAGAGGCGGAAAACTCTGCTGAATTTCGCCCCATTTGCAATACGCAGTGCGGATCATCAGGTCCTGTCCATCACTCAGATCGTTTCGGTAGAAGTGATACAGGTCGTACAACAAAGGCTGCTCGATCCCGATGAACATACCGAGGAACACCGGATCGTCCGGGACCAAGAGCCGCATCGAGATCCTCCCTCCTGGCGTTGGTGGTGCTACTGGGCAGCGGACTCAAAGAGGATGGTCAGGACGCTCACCCCGACAGCACGGGCAGCCATGAACCGCGCCGTTCCCTCACCGTGCATCGGATGGCGCAGAGGGTGCGCCTGGCCGTTCAGACCCCGGCTTGGCTCGGCGACAATCTGCTGCAGAGCCGGGTCACGGACGGCGTCCGCATACAGAGCCCGCACCGTGTCGTCGGCCGGATACCGGTAGCGAGCCAGCCTCAACTCAGCGAGCAAATCCGGCGCCCAGCGCTTGTCCCAGTTCACAAGGACCGTTCGCGTTTCCTCCGAGAACAGCGCCCAGCGCCACAGGTTCGCCGGCTGCCCTCCCTTGGAGAACATCTGCGGGAACGACTCGTCGGATGCCACCAGGAGCCCCCCGGGGGTCACGGCACAGGCCATCTCGCGTTGCCCGTTCAGGACCTCCTGCCAGTGCGGCGACGGATCTTCCACGAGGAGCACCGGGTTCGTCCCGTACAGGTTCAGGTGGGCGATCCGCAGATCGTGCGTCGTGAACCCGAGCAACTGCGCAATGCGCATGAAAACGTCCGGAGGGGGATGTGACGTTCCGGCCTCCACCTTCTGGTGCACACCAGCCCCGCCCCCGCGCAACGGAGGAGGTCTCGCTCCGCGAACCCCTGCGCGCTGCGGGAGGGCCTGCGGGAGATCTGCACCGCGCCTGAGCGCTTCGTCGACGTCCACCTGCCGCAGCCCTTTGGTACGCGGTCCACCGCGGCGGCTACCCGACCACGGCTCCAGTGCTCTGACCGCACAGGTTCACCGAGTTGAGTGCGCTCAGTCGGGCCGTGCCGCCTTCCACGTCCACGACGTCCGGCGGGGCAGACCGTCCAGGTCCCCTCGTCCAGTGCACCACAGCAACACTGGGACGGGCTCGCCGGGCGGGGCGTCGGGGAACAGCCGGTCGAGCACGGCCGCCCATAGCGGTGTCGGCGGCAGCCAGTCCGCGGGTGATGTCGTGGATGTGCAGCAGGATCTCGGCGACGCCCATCGCCGCGAATCCCGTCGGGTCGCACGGGCCCCGGTGCCAGGCCCGCAGGGACGGGTCGGCGGTGGCCAGCGCGCTGCCGGGCAGGCCGCCGCAGGCGGCGGCCACCTGCAGCGCCTCGGCAGGCGAGGCGGTGGGGCGCACGCGCAAATCGAAGAGGAGGTAGGCGTCGGCCGGGCGCGCGGCGAGCTGGCCTGCGTAGGCCAGCAGGTCGTGGCCGATGTGTGAGGCGGTCTGCCGGCAGTTCCACTCCAGCGGGCCGGCCGGCACTGTCCAGTCCTCGTCCGTGCGAGGCCTCAGTACCTCCAGCATCTGCGCCACGGCGGCCTGAACGTCTTGGTGGTGCATGCGGTGCTCCTCGCAGGGCACGTTGTGATGGGCTGTGCTGTTCGTTCGTTCAGGCCGCGGCGGTGATGGGTCTGCCGCCCCAGCGGATGCCTTTCTCGCTTCGGCTGCGGGCGCGTTCCTTGCGCTGGGCAGCGAGGACGT
Organism: Streptomyces cathayae; assembly: GCF_029760955.1. Lineage (GTDB taxonomy): Bacteria > Actinomycetota > Actinomycetes > Streptomycetales > Streptomycetaceae > Streptomyces > Streptomyces cathayae. The sequence continues at coordinate 7,427,844 of NZ_CP121682.1, read as the reverse complement.
CGGGGTGGCGGGCGTTCTTGTTGCGCCAGCGCAGGTAGGCGTGCAGGGCACGGGTCTGGACGGTGTGGTTGGGGTGGTGGGAGTTGGCGACGGTGAACTGCCGCAGTGGTCCGAAGTGGGCTTCGATCGGGTTGGCCCAGGACGCGTAGGTCGGGGTGAAGCACAGCTCGACCCGGTTCTTCTTCGCCCAGCGCCGGATCGTCTGGCCTTTGTGGGCGGAGAGGTTGTCCAGGATGACGTAGATCGGGGCGCCGTCCGGGCGGGCCGCGCGGATCGACTTCAGTGCGGCCAGGGTGTTCGCGGCGCCCTTCTCGCGTCGGTTGACGCCCCACAGGGTGTCGTCGCCGATCGAGTAGCAGCCGTGGAAGTAGCGCACTCCGTGGGTGCGGTGGTAGGTCGCGGGGTGACGCTCGGGGTGACCGGCAGGTGCCCACGACGAACCAGGGGCGGGGCGGATACCGAGCGGGCCGAACTCGTCGAACGCGAACACACGGTCCGGGAAGCGGTCCAGGACCTCCTCCATGCGATCGAGCTTGGTGGCGCGGTCCGGGTCGGGTGACTCCTTCCACGTCTTGGTGCGCTGGAGGTGATGCCGCGGCGCGCGAGCAGGCACCGTAACGCCTCGCGGCTGATCCGGATCATGTGGCCGGGCACGCGGCGCAAGTTAGGCGGCGAGTTTGCGGAGGGACCAGCGGGTAAAGGACTGGCCGAGCTTGGTCGGGCGGGTGGTGGCCGTCGCCACGGCGAAGTCCTCGTCGTCAGGACTGAGCGGGCGGGAGGCCCTCCTCCCCCGGGCGGAGCCTGGGGGGACGGCCTCCCGCCCACCGAGGGTCCAGACAGGCCAGGCCGATCTCGTTGAACCGGTGGATCAGGTCCCGGACGGTGTCCTCGTCGGCCTGCACCAGCTTCGCGCTCACCGGCACCCGGTTCCCGCCGGCCGAGGCCAGCAGCATCATCGCGCGCCGGTACCACACCGAACTGGTACTTCCCCGGCGCACTATCTGCTGCAGCCTCTGACCCTCCTGGTCGGTCAACCTGCGCACACGGACAGGCTCAGCCACCACACCCCCAGCGGTCGGATCGGACGTCACTGCACATCCAACCGCCCGGACCACCGACCCGGCGAACCTATGCGGTCAGAGCACTAGCGGGCCCGGGGCCTGCCGCTCCAGCTTCGTCAGGTCGACCGCGGCGGCCTGTCCCGTTGTCGTGCATGTCTGCGCAGGGAGCGGCACGGCAGAGGGCTCGGGGTCGGCCTCGACGCCGTAGTCGGTTGCCAGTCCCGCAAGGCCAGAGGCATAGCCCTGTCCCACGGCCCGGACCTTCCAGCCGTACCGCGGCGGTACAACTCCGCCAGGAGCACGGCGGTCTCCCCCGAGGTGAAGTCCGGCGCGGTGAACGACGCCGACGGGGCACCGTTCTGGGTGAACGTCAGCTGAGGGGCTCGGGTAAAGACAGCACCTGGTTGCGGCGGATCAACGCTCACGTCCACCCCTACACGGTGCACGTCGGCCGGCAGGCGAGAAAGCTCCGCAGTGAACCGCCGCGCCCTCGACGGATACACCGTCCTGGGCTGGATGGTTGTAGAAGACCAGGTCGTGATCGCCACGGACCTTGCCGTCGGGGCCGAGCAGCAGCGCGGACGCATCCGCCGAGAGTCCCTGTACGGACACCGACAGCACCGTCCGCGCTGTCAGCAGCGCCGTGTTCTCACCCTTACGCAGCGACGTCGCCGGGTCTGTCAAACGAGAGGCCCGGATCGGACACTGAGACCTGCGTCTGATGCGAGAAGCTTCGGGCGAGAGTGTCGCCTGGCTCGGGGACGAGATAGGCGAAGTGACGGGGGTGCGGTGCTGTCGTCACCTTCCGGGCGGGGGCACGTCGGCTTTGAGGGTTTTCATCGCAAAGCGGGACTGGAGCTTGGCCAGGCCCGGCAGGGCGAGCAGCCGTTGGGTCATGAACTGCTCGTAGGTTTCCAGGTCGGCGACCGAGATCAGCGCGTGGTAGTCGGAAGCGCCGAACATGCGGCGTGCCTCGACGATTTCGGGGAGGGCCACCAGTTCGGCTTCGAAGCGCTCGACCGTGGTGCGGGCCTGGTCGGTGAGTTCGAGGTCGACCTGGACCTCGAAGCCGCGGTTGAGGGCCTTGGGGGCGATGCGGGCGTGGTAGCCGAGGATCACTCCCTGCTCTTCCAGGCGTCTGACGCGGCGCAGGCAGGGTGAGGGCGTCAGGCCGATCCGGTCGGCGAGTTCGGTGTTGGTCAGGCGGCAGTCGCGGCGCAGTTGCTCGATTATTGCGCGGTCGGTGCGGTCCACGCGTGAAGTATGCCGAGGAAGCTGTCCGGTGGGCAATGTTTGCAATCGGGTGCTCGGCTGTTTCTCCTAGCCTCGCTGCACTCCCTGTTTCCGAGGCGAAGGCAGGACATGAGCGCACCCACCGACCAGTCCGCGGCCGTCCGTCGTGTCGGCTCCGCCGATGAGTTCTGGGCGACGGCCCGTCGTCATCTGGTCCGCTACGCCCGCAGCGACTTCTCACCGGCTCTCATCGAACGGGCCGCCGGATCGTATGTGTTCGACAGCGACGGACGGGCCATCCTCGACTTCACGTCGGGACAGATGAGCGGGCTGCTGGGGCACTCCCACCCTGCCATCGTGGAGTCCGTCAGCCAGTCCATCGCCACCCTGGACCACTTGTTCAGCTGGATGCTGAGCCGGCCCGTGGTCGATCTGGCCGCCGCCCTGGCCCGGACGCTGCCGCCCTCCCTGAGCAAGGTGTTGCTGCTGAGCACCGGCGGCGAGTCGAACGAGGCGGCCATCAAGATGGCCAAGCTCTCCACCGGCGGGTACGAGGTCGTCGCCTTCGACCAGTCGTACCACGGCGTCACCCATGCCTCGTCGGCGGCGACCTACGGGGTGTCCCGGGCCGGGTACGGGCCGGTGGCGCCGGGCAACATCGTCGTTCCCACGCCGAACGCCTATCGGCCGTTGTTCACCCGCGACGGGCGCCACGACTGGCAGGCCGAACTGGATCACGCGTTTGCGATGGTCGATCGGCAGTCCACCGGCAGCCTGGCGGCCTTCATCGCCGAACCCGTCCTGAGCACCGGCGGCGTCATCGACCTGCCGCCGGGTTATCTTGCCGCGCTCAAGCAGAAGTGTGCCGAGCGCGGCATGCTCCTCATCCTCGACGAGGCCCAGACCGGGCTGTGCCGCACGGGCGACTGGTACGCCTTCCAGCGCGACGGCGTCACGCCGGACATCCTCACCCTGTCCAAGACCCTCGGGGCGGGGCTGCCGCTGTCCGCCGTGATCACCAGCGAGGAGATCGAGGCGCGCTGCCACGAGCGCGGCTACTACTTCGCCACCACCCACGTCTCCGACCCGCTGCCGGCGGCCGTGGGCCTGGCGGTCATCGACGTCCTCACCCAGGGCGCCTACGACCAGACCGCGCGGCGGCTCGGCGACCGGCTCCAGCGCGGCCTGAGTGAACTCAAGGACCGTCACGAGCACATCGGTGACGTCCGCGGACGCGGGCTGCTCCAGGGCGTCGAACTCGTCACCGACCGCGACACCAAGGAGCCGGCCGGCGACTTCGGCAGCGCCGTCACCGACGCCTGTTTCCGTCTGGGCCTGCACCTGAACATCGTGCAGTTCCCCGGCAGCAGCAGCATCCTGCGGCTGGCGCCCCCGCTCACCATCACCGACACCGAACTCGACCGCGGCCTGGACATCCTCGACCAGGCTCTGACCGCCGCCGCACAACGCCGCTGACCACATTCGCATCCCGGCAGCCGTCCGGCTGCCGGGCCGGTCCCGCACCGAACTGCACCGAGCGGCCGGGGTCTGAGAGTCAGCCCTCGGCCTTGATCGTTTTCATGGTGAGGTGGGACTCGAGGCGGAGGACGGCGGGGTGGCCGGTGAGCTTGTCCATGACGAAGGCCTCGTAGGCGGCGTCGTCGGCGACGGCGACGCGGACGAAGTGATGCGGGCTGCCGTACATACGGCGCAACTCGACGACTTCGTCGTACGCGGCGACGGCGGCCTCGAACTCCTCGATCGTCGTGCGGTCCTGGGCATGGATCTCGACGTCGACGAGGACTTCCATGCCGCGGCCCATGGCCTCGGGGTCGATGACGGCCCGGTAGCCGGCGATGACGCCGGCCTCCTCCAGCCGCTTGACCCGCCGCAGGCACGACGGCGGCGTCAGGCCGACCCGCTTCGCGAGCTGGACGGCCGGCCTGCCGCCGTCACTGGCGGACTAGACGGCACGGTCCGCATCCGGGACCTCAACAAGCGGGTCTCCTCGCGCTTGCTCCTGCCCGCAATGGCGGGCGCTCTGGCCATAACGCCCGCCGGGATCCTCGCATGCGGCACCAATCGCGACATTGGCATACTTACGGCAAAGGCGGGCGTAAAAGCTACCTGTATTTAGCTTGGCGTTTACCGACTTCGGCGCTTTGAGGTCCGACCGGACTCTGCTGCGCGATTCGCCGCGGGGGTGAGGGCGGGTTGATGAGGATCTTTGAAAACGGCCAGGGATACTCGTCGCCCCACTCGGTCCGGAGTCCAACGGAGTGGGGAGTTTCAGAGAGCGTTGCCGACCGGGGCCGCCCGCTCGTGGAGTGTGCGGGCCGTGCTGGCCGGTCAAGGGCGGGCGGTGTCATCGCCTCGAAGCGACAGTGCGGGTGAGAAGGGTTGCCCGTGGCCGTGCGGAGACCGTTGACGCGTGAGGAGCGTGAGGAGATCGCGGTCGGACGCGCCCAAGGTGAGGGGGTGCGGGAGATCGCCCGGCGGGTCGGCCGATGCTCGTCGGTGGTCAGCCGGGAGCCGCACGCAACTCCTCGACGCGCGGCTACCGGGCATCGACGGCCGACAAGCGGGCGGCGACGCGGCGTCGGCGGCCTCAGCAACGCCTGCTGGACGACAACGTGCTGCTGCGGCAGCGGGTCCTGGCCGACCTGCGGTACGGGCGCACGCCGAACCAGATCGCGGGCCGTTTGAAACTCGAGGCCCAGGACACGAGTGTGGCAGTCATGGAAGGCTCGCTCCCGGCCGGCGGGGAAACGATCTCCCACGAGGCCGTCTGCACGTGGATCTACGCACCGCCCAAGGGCGAGCTCGCCCGGCTGGGCGTGATGCTGCCCAGCCGCCGCACTGCCCGCGGCCCCCGCCGCAGGCCCGATGCGTCCCAAGGAGCCGGATCGCCGGCCTGCGCTCGATCCACGACCGTCCCGCCGAAGCTCTCGTCCGCCGGGTCCCCGGCCGCTGGGAAGGCGACCTCGTCGTGGGCAGGAACGGCGCTACCGCGGCCGCGACCCCGGCCGGCCGCGCCACCCGCTTCCTGATGATCCTCGCCCTGCCGAAGGGCGAGAACGCCGACGGCCTGTCGACCGTGCTCACCCACCAGATCGACGGTATGCCGGAGTTGGTGCGCAAGTCGCTGACCAGGGAACCGGGATGGGACGGCATGCCGCGCTGGCCCTGGCTACCGGCCTGGACGTCTGCTTCGCCGACACCGGGCGTTCCGTCGGGCCGCACGGCCCAAGGAACTGCTCGACCGAACGCTCCCGCCGCAGGGCCCCGAGGATGAACGACTCCGTCAAGTACCGCACCCGGTCACCATAGGGTGCTCATCTCGTCGGCAAGCTCGACGATCAACAGGAGCATCAACGCCGTGCTTGCGGGAGGCGGGTGCATCTTTCTTGCCTCCGGTGGTGGGCTGCGCTGGGTCAGCGGCTGGGCGGACGCGCCCTCCAGGGGGCGGAGGCAGGACGACCGGATCAGGGAGCGCTGTGGCTGCAGGGGCGTTGCGGACGGTGCCGCCGGCCGCTGGGCTGCCCCTTCGGCGGGGGCGCTGGCCGGTTGGTGTCGGGGCGTCTCAGGGGCGGGGCTCGATCACCTCCAGGGCGCCGGTGTGGGTGTCATAGCTGCGCAGGGTGATGAGCCGGGCCGACAGCGGCGGCGCCGGCAGCAGTTCGGGGATGCGCCGGCCGGCGAAGGCACCTGCCCGCCGGGTACGGCCGAGGGTGATGTGCGGGCTCCAGCGCCCGGGTTCGTGGAATGGGCTGAGGGTCTCGGGCGGGCTGTCCGAGGCCACCGCCTCCCATACCCGGCGGTGCACGCCGGCCAGCGCGGAGTCGGGATCCAGCGACCAGGCCAGCACCGAGGTGGGCCTCTCGAAGCGGACCACGCCGGTGAACCGCACCGGCAGCGGCAGGGCGGCGGCCACCTCGGCGAGCTCCCAGCGGATCGGGGCGGTCAGCTCCGGGCAGGCGGCCAGGGTGAGGTGCGGGCTGTTGGTCGGTGAGCGGTGGCGCGCCTGACTGGGCAGCCCCGCGTCCGCGAGCCGCCGCCAGGCCTTTCGAACCGCTAGTTCTGCCGCCTCGTCCAGCAGAAGCTCGACCGTGCGCACCGCTGCAGCCTACCGGTGGTCTGTGAGTGAGCAGGTCCTCGCGGGCAGGCAGCACTGTTCAGGAAGTGGGGCGGAAGGCAGTGGCAGGGCCGATGACGCCCGGGGAGGGGCCGCCGCCGGTGGCGCCGGGACATCCACCGGGCCGCATCCTTCCGGTTCCTCTGTTCGCCGTGCGCCGTGTCTGGGCTGCACCTTGTGCCGTGCGGGTGGCGGGCGCCCGTTCCGCGGGCCGGGTGCCGCGGTGGGAGGCTTGTGGGGTTTCTGTGTGGGGCCGGGGTTCTGGGGGCGGTGCTGCTGGTGTGCGGTGGCCTGCTCCTGGCTGTGGTTGTGGGAGGGGCCGTGCGGCCGGGGTCGAGGGCGGGGTGGTGGGCGGTCCGCTGCCGTTGGTGGTCACGGATCTGCTCGATACGGCGGCTCGGCTCGTCGGGATCCGTGGTCTGCATCAGGTCGGTGAGGTTCTCGTAGCACACTGAACCGCCCCGGGTTCGGCAGAGATCTCACATTGTGGTTGTGACCTGGGGTTTCTTGGATTCCCTGGAGTGATCGGCCTCGTCCTCGACGGGTGGGACGGGGGCTGTCTCCCCGTGGAGCCCGCGGTGGTTGTGCCAGTCGGTCCACACCGGCGGTGGCCGGCTCGATGGGGAGAGGGTCTTCCAGGGCCGCTGCGGCTTGAGCCGTTCGGTTTTGCACGGGCCGATCGTGCTCTTCCTCGGGGCGTTGTCGTACGCGTCGCCGGCAGATCCGGTCGGGGCCGCGATGCCGGCCGCATCCGGGTGTCCGGCCGGCCGGACACCGGTGTATTGGCTGTCCGCATCGCTGTGGTGTGTCAACTCGCCGCGCACATATGGATATTCATCGCGGTCGCGCTGCCACAGCGCGGTCTTCAGAGTGTCCAGGACGAGCCGGGGCTCCTTCGGCGTCGCGGCGAGCCGGCCGGCGATCCGGCGGGAGAAGGTGTCGAGGGCAAAGGCGAGGTGGACCACTGCGGGCCAGGTGGCCGCGTGCGTGAGATCCCCGGCCCGGCAGCGATTCGGAGCGCCGGCGGCGAAGTCGCGGTCCACCCGGCCCGGTGCCCGCTCGGCCTGCTGGTCCGGCATCGTGGTGAGCACCCTCTTGCCGCGGACGGCGCCGGCGCTGCCCGGCTCGCGCAGCAGCCGCTCGGCGGTGCGCCGGGCCGCCTGATGACCCCGGCGGGTCGGCTCCCGCCAGATCTTCCGGGCGCCGTGGACACGGTGGTTGTCGGTGTGGACCTGGCGGATCAGCTTCTTGAGCTCCGTGTCCCGCACAGAACGGGCGGGCGGGGCGGCCGGGCGTTTCTTGTGGGCGCGGGAGGCGGACGGGGCGATCGTGCAGTCGTGTTCGGTGAGTGTCCTGCAGATCGGCTCGATGCCGCCGAAGCGGTCCCGGTGCTCCTCGAGGAACGCTGCGGGCGTGTGGGGGCCGGTCGGGCTCGGCCGCGAAGGAACTCGCCGCGGCCTTGAGGATCTCGTTGGCCCGCTTCAGTTCGGCGTTCTCCTTCTTCAACGCCTTGAGCGGGCGGACTCCTCCGTCGTCGTCCCCGGACGCGGTCCTGCGTCGATCTCGTGCTGCTTCACCCGGTTCCGCAGCGTCTCGCGGGAGCCGGTGCCGAGCTTGTCCGTGACCGCCTGCAAGGCGGCCGTCTCGTGCGCGTGGTCGTCGCGCGCCTCGGCGACCATGCGCACCGCATGCCGGCGGAGTTCAAGGGGGTGACGGGAAGGTCGTGCCATGACTCGATCCTTATGGCGAGCCGGGGCGGTTCACCGGCACGACACCACCCCACCCCAGGGGGCGCAGACGCCTCGGTGGGCGCTCCGGGCGCCGCCGATCGGCAAAAGGGCTCTGGAGGCTGATCGGCGTGCGGGGGGCCGGGCAGCGCCGCCGTCCTCTTTCCCCTTCTCACGCCCCAGAACAGCGCCGGACTCGCCGCCTGCGCCGGAGTCATTCGTCGCCGCCCGGCCCGCTGACCAGCACCCATGCTGAGCCGTGGCACCGATCGGCACCGCCTCGGGCGTGCGCCCGGTCATCGGGCTCTGCCCACCTTGCGGGTCCCAAGTCCGCCGGGTGCGGTGCGCCGCGGGGCTCGCGGCGCGGCGGGGCCGAGCGGTGCCGAGGCTTTGGCCGATCCTCCAGCATTTTCGACTTATTGCCCCGGAACGCCATCCAAGTCCCGTCCTGAGACGTATCCCGTGTGGAGTAATTTTCAGGAGGAACGCAATGGCTATCTTCAGCAGTCTGATGCCTGCCCATCGCCGGGACCGCAACAACGACACGTCGCGCCGCGACGACTTCTCGGGGCACGGTCACGGGCACGACCACGGGCACGACCACGGCGACCGCCACGGGCACGACCACGGCGACCGTCGCGGGCACGGCTACGGCTACGGCCACTAGTGACCACGCTACGGAGGCTGAGCGGACCGTAGATTGAAAGGCCCTGGTCCGCTCCGTCCGTCCCTCCACGAGGAACGCATGCCATGGTGCATGTCCTGCGGCGTCTGCTGTCGGTGGGTGAGGCTTCCGATGTGGTGGCGGCCGCGCCCCCGGTGTCTTTGCGCGAGGTGTTCCGGCGGTTCTGGCCCTATACCCGCGGCGGCCGGCGCTGGTTCGTTCCCGTCGTCCTGTTCAGCCTGATCGGCCCCGCCCTCGACGCCACGGAGATCTGGCTCTTCAAGACCGTGGTGGACGGTGTGCTCGTTCCCCGCGACATCGGACCGCTCCTGTGGATCGCACCGACCTATCTGGGGCTCGTCATCGGCTCCGGCATTCTGGGGTTCGCCGACGACGTGACGTCCACGTGGGTCAGCGAACGCTTCCTGCTGACGCTGCGCTCCGATGTGTTCCGGCACGTCCAGGGCCTGTCGCTCGGGTTCTTCGAACGCCGGCGGCTCGGGGACGTGCTGTCGCGGGTGACGGGCGATGTCGACACGGTCGAGACGTTCCTGCTCTCGGGAGTGGCGGACGCCCTCTACTACGTGATCCGCCTGGGTGTCTTCCTCGGTCTGCTGTTCTATCTGCAGTGGGATCTGACCCTCCTCGCCCTCGTCATCGTGCCGCTGTTCTGGCGCGCCGCCCGGCACTTCGCGCGGCTGATCAAGGAGGCGTCCCGGGAGCGCAGGCGCCGCAGCGGTTCGATCAGCGCGATCGCCGAGGAGTCGCTGGGCAACGTCGCCCTGGTGCAGGCGTACAACCGGCAGAGGTGGGAGGAGCGCCGGTTCGAGCGTGAGAACGTCGGCAGGTTCCGGGCCACGATGGCCTCGACGCGGATCCGCGCCGTCTACGGATCCGTCGTCGAGGTCATCGAGGTGTCCGGCGTCCTGGCGGTCATGAGCCTGGGCACCTGGAAGCTGGCCCAGGGGCAGCTCACGCTGGGCGGACTGCTGGTCTTCCTGGCGCTGATCGGCAACCTCTACAGTCCGGTCCGCGGTCTGTCCCACCTGGGCACCACCTTCTACGCGGCGTCCGCCTCGGCCGAACGGATCATCGAGCTGCTGGACCAGCGGCCGCAGGTCGCCGAGGCCGCCGGTGCCCGCCGGACCGGCCGTGCGCGAGGGGAGGTGGAGTTCGACGGCGTCTTCTTCCGCTATCCCGGCACGCCGTCCTGGGCGCTGTCGGACGTGTCGTTCCACGTGGCGGCCGGGGAGACGCTGGCGCTGGTCGGGGCCAGCGGGGCCGGCAAGTCGACGGTCGCGAAGCTGCAGCTGCGCTTCTACGATCCCGACCGGGGCGCGGTCCGCCTGGACGGGACAAACCTGCGGGACCTGCGCCTGTCCGACCTGCGGGAGAGCGTCGCGGTGGTCCTGCAGGAGACGCTCGTCTTCCACGGCACCGTGCGGGACAACATCGCCTACGGCCGGCCGGAGGCGACGGAGGCGGACATCGTCGCGGCGGCGCGCGCCGCGGACGCGCACGAGTTCATCGAGCTGCTGCCCATGGGCTACGACACGATGGTCGGCCAGCGCGGCCGGACGCTCTCCGGCGGGCAGCGCCAGCGCCTGGCGATCGCCCGCGCGATGATCAGGGACGCGCCCGTGCTCCTCCTGGACGAACCGACCACCGGCCTCGATGTGCGGTCCGGCCGGCGGATCATGGACCCGCTGCGCCGGCTCATGGCCGGGCGGACGACCGTCGTCATCTCCCACAACCTGCTGACCGTCCAGGACGCCACGCGCATCGTGGTTCTCGACCGGGGCAGGATCGTCGAGTGCGGCGCCCACGACGACCTGCTCGAGCGCGGCGGGACGTACGCCCGGCTGCACTGGCTGAACGCCCCGGCCGGGTCCCCGGCCGGGTCCCCGGCCCTGGGGACGGTGCTGCCGTGAGTGTCCCGGCGGTGCGGGCCGCCCCGGTTCTGGCGCCCGGCACGAGACCGGTCCCGGGCTACGAGGTGCTGGCGCATCTGGCGCGCACCGGCTGGCTCGACGTCTACGACGTCTGGAGCCAGGAGCGGGACTGCCGCTGTGTGGTCAAGGCCGTGCGCCCCGACCGCCGGGAGCAGGAGCAGCTGGGCGAGCGGCTGCTGCGTGAGGGGCGGTGGCTGGGGGCCTTCACCCACCCGCACCTGGTCCGCGCGTACGAGACGTTCGAGTCGCCGGTGCCGCTCGTCGTGCTGGAGACGCTGACCGGCGAGACGCTGTCCCACCTCATCCACCGGTTGCGGCGCCGGCCGTCCGCCGCCGACGTGGCGCTGCTCGGGGTGCAGCTGTGTTCCGCGATCCACTACCTCCACGGTCAGGGTCTGCTGCACCTGGACCTCAAGCCGTCGAACGTGGTGGTGGACCGCGGTCACGCCAAGGTGCTGGACCTGAGTACCGCGCGGCCGCCCGGGCCCGCGCCCGCGGGGGCGGGCACGTTCTGCTACCTCGCTCCCGAGCAGGCCCGCGGCGGGCCGCTGTCGGCAGCCGCGGACGTGTGGGGCGTCGGCATCACGTTGTACGAGGTCGCCGCCGGCGACGTGCCGTTCGGCCGCGGGGATCGCCGCGGGGTTTCTCCCCGTGGGGAGGAAGGGGACGAGCCCTGCGACGGCAGCGTCACGGGCGGCCAGGACCGCTGGTATCCGCAGCTGGAGGAGGCCGCCCCGCCGGTCGGCTCGCGGCGGCGGCTGCCCGGGGGGCTCGCGGCGGCCATCGACGGCTGCCTTCGGACCGATCCGTCGTCCCGGCCCTCGGTCGCCGAACTGGCCGCCGCACTCGACGCGACGCTGCCCGGCCCGGGGCGCCGCGCCGCCCGCCCCTGAGGACGGGGCGGGGCGCCGGTCTCACGCGCTTTGGCCGGTCTCGAAGCGGCCGGTGGCCAGGACGGTGCCGTCAAAGGCGGTCAGGCGGGCGCCGGCGAGTGCCGCGGGGTCGACCGGGGCCGCCGCGCCCCAGTCACCCCGTCCGTTGCTCAGGGTGAAGGTGCCCACGCGGATCGTGGTGCCGTCCGTGCGCTCCAGGAGGCAGACGACCTTGCCGCTGTACGGAGTGCCGGCGGCGGCGAGGTCGACGCTCATGTAGATCCAACCGGGTTTCCCCGGGTCTGCGGGGTGAGCGTAGACGTCTCCGGCCGACGGCCCGGGGCCCGAGGCCGAGGTCAGCTCTCCCTCCCTCAAAGGCGTCTGGACCTTTACGGCAGGGGGGCTCGGGGCCGTGAGACTCTCGATGGCGGTGCCGGCCGCCCAGCCGGTGAACCCGAACGCGAAGGCGAACGCGGCCACGGCGGAGGCGGCCCGCAGCCGGATGCGGCGTGCGCGGCTGCGGACCGTCCCGTGCGTGAGGCCGGGCGCCCGCGGGCGGGGTCCCCCCTCGTGCGCCGTCGCGTCCTGGGGCAGTCTGCGCACCACCCGGGTCTCGAACCCGAGCGGCGGCTCGCTGCCCGGCACCAGCCCGATCAGTCCGTCGCCCACCAGGGTCATGTGCTCGATGCACTCCCGACACGCCGCGCACCGGTCCAGATGTGCGACCGCCACCGCCCGCTCACGGCCGGGCAGCACGCCCAGTGCCAGCTCGGCGCCGACCTCCCGCAGCTTCTCGCAGGTCACGTCACTGGCCATGGTCCCCTCGATCCGGAGAGGCGAGTGTGGTCCGCAGCTTTCCCATCGCCGTCCTGATCCGCGTCTTGGCGGTGCCCAGCGGGATCTTCTCCCAGTCGGCGATCTGCTGGGCCGTCATTCCGTAGATGCCCGCCATCACCAGGGCACGACCCTGTTCCCGGGGCAGCCGCGCCACGGCGGCCCGCAGCTGGGACGAGGCCTCGTCGGCCAGGGCCCACTGCTCGGGAGTCTCGGTCACGGCGTCGAGGAGCGTGTCGAGGTCCTCGGGTGCCACCGGCTCCGTCCGCCGCGCACGCACGGCGTCGACGGCGAGATTGTGCGCGATGGTCGTCAGCCAGGTCGTCACCGACCCGCGGCGCGAGTCGTAGATCTGCGCATGACGCCACGCCCGCTCGAACGTCTGCTGGGCGATGTCCTCGGCAAGCTGCCGATCTTTGGTGACGGCGACGGCGACACCGAAGACCGCGCGCTGAAACCTCCGTACGAAGGTGACCGCGAGTTCCGGATCACCGGTGGCCAGCCCGGACAGCAGAGCCTCGTCCGAAAGACGGCCGACGGGAACCGGAAACTCGGCACACTCATATGTACGGTCCACCCCCCGCCGAGGGATTGCCCGGCCGCCACGGAAGACCACATTCCCATTCTGCGCCGGTTTCTGCCGGTTGCACGCACTGCGCGCAGCGCGGTCAGTGGCCGTTCCGCGCCGGCCGCGGCACGTGATCCGCCAAGGTCTGGGAACCGGCCCGGAAACCGGCCCCCGCCACACCCCGGCACGCCGGCAAAGACCCCCGCACCCCATTACGTGACAGCGCCGGTCGGGACGTTCGCCGGTGCGCTTGAGGCAACCGCGGCTCTGAGGGGTGAGGGCCGCACGCCAGGGACCGGGCGGGCGTGCAGCACCGGCCGGCCGTCCGCTCCGCCCGGCCGGTCCGGCACCTTCCTCAGGTGCTGGCGGGTGCGCCGGTCGTCGGCCACGGTCGCGCGCACCACCAGCGCACAGCCGCCGCCCTCGACGGCGGGCGCGCTCTCGGTGGTGATGCGTACGAGCCGGCTCTCGCGGGCGGGCGCGCCGTCGGGGCCGGTGTGCGCGCCCGTGGCGCACCGGGTGCAGGGGGATCTCGGCGGTGCGGCGAAAACGCCGGGCGTGCTCGCCGGCCGCCCGGGGATCGATCCGGGTGAGGAGGGGCGTCGGCGGCCGCGGCGAACGGCCGGCCCGGGTCGGTGGGCGCCCGGGCGCGGTCGCGCGCACCACCAGCGCACAGCCGCCGCCCTCGACGGCGGGCGCGATCTCGGTGGTGATGCGTACGAGCCGGCTCTCGCGGGCGGGCGCGCCGTCGGGGCCGGTGTGCGCGCCCGTGGCGCACCGGGTGCAGGGGGATCTCGGCGGTGCGGCGAAAACGCCGGGCGTGCTCGCCGGCCGCCCGGGGATCGATCCGGGTGAGGAGGGGCGTCGGCGGCCGCGGCGAACGGCCGGCCCGGGTCGGTGGGCGCCCGGGCGCGGTCGGCGAGCACGGTCCGGGGGCGGGGCCGGCTCCGGTGAGGTGGTGGCGCACCGTCTGGCTGCCGGTACGGGCGGGCAGGGCGACGGGGCAGCAGGGCGACGGGGCGGCCCAAAGCCCTCAGCCGGTTCAGCGGGCGGCCCGGCGGTTGCTGCGTGCAGGGGGTCAGGGCGTGGATTTCGTCCACGATGACGGTCCGCCCGGACCGGGCGGCAGGGCGCGGCATGCTGAAGCGGGCCGGGAGGGCGGCCGTGAGGGCCTGGTCGATGGTGGCGAGGGTGGACCGGGCCGGCAGGGCGCGGTCCCAGCCGCGCGGCCGGCCGTCCGGCACGGTCACCCGTTTTTCGGGCCGCGACACCATGTCGTCTGCGTCGTCTTCGGATCCGTCCGGGTGCTCGGTCGCCCCGGGGCTCACGCACGGTTCGGGGCGCGGTTGCTACAGGTCGAACTCCAGGTGCTCGATGTCCGTGAAGCGGACCTCCTCCAGGCTTCCGGCGCGGCGTCCGCCGTCCTGGAAGTACACCTCCTTGAGGGCTTCGGCGGCGATCTCCTGGAGTCGGGCGTCGCCGGCCCCGGCCTCCTGGGCCTCGAAGAGGCGGGCGGCGTAGCGCGGGGGCAGGGCGATGGTCAGGTGCCGGATGCGGTCCTGGTCCGTCGACCCGATCGGCGCGGTGTAGCCGAGGCGGGCGCGGGTGTCGATGACGATGCCGCCGGTGGTCGCCGCCTTCTGCCGGGCCTTCGCCCGGATCTGCGGCTGCCACCGCTTCTTCACCTCGCGCTCCAGGCGCGCGGCGAGCTCCGGACGGGGCTTTTTGATCTGGTCCTTCACGTACCGCTCGACGGTGCGCTGGGAGATGCGCAGCATCTGGGCGACCGGCTTGGTGCCTCCCATCTGCTTGACCAGGTAGCGCATCTGCGCGGGCGCGCTCTTGGGAGCCGGGCGGGTGAACGCCTTGTGCACCGCGGCGTCCAGGCCGTCCCCGAACAGGCTCATCGTCGCTCTCTCCTACTCTCCGTTGTCGACGTCGGTGACGGTGCCGTCCTTGATGTAGCGGGCGAGGTTGAGCTCCGGCGCGTCGAACCGGTCGCGGATCTCCTCGCCCCACAGGACGGTCTGGGTGCCCTCGTGCTTGACCAGGCCGGGGTTGATGCCGAGCTTGAAGCCGCCGGGCAGCGGCTTGCCGTCCCGGTAGGGCAGGAAGTCCAGCGGGCTGGTGCCGTCGGTGGCGTAGACGACGCAGTCGGACAGGATCGCGACCGGGTAGTGGCCGGTGAACGCCGCGTGCTTGACGATCTTGCGGTGCAGGTTGATGCGGGTGCGGGAGATGACCGCCGCGCGGATGTCCGGCCGCCAGGTGGGGCGGGACAGCGCGCGCCACGGCTCGCCGGGCCGCCAGCCCTCGCCGCGCGGGCGCTCGCGGAGCTTGCCCAGGCCGCCCTTGACCGTGGCCTTGATCGCCGAGACGACGATCGCCAGCTGGGGGTCGCGCTGCTTGTGGCCGTCCATGGCCGCCAGGAAGTCGGCCGGGGAGAGGTCCGCGTGCACGCCGAGGTCGGCCATCGTGGCCAGGTAGGCGTCGCGCAGCCGCTGGTACCAGCCGTCCAGGTAGCGGCCGTTCTCGTACCGCACCCACGCCTCGATCGGGCGCACCTCGTAGCCCAGCTCCGCCGCGTAGGCGACGGTGGGTGTCGCATACCAGGCCGGGCCCTTGGGGCGCTCGCCCGTGGGCGTGAACGGGCTGGGCAGCAGGCCGGCGTCCAGCTCCGTCCACGTGTCCTTGCCGACCTTCACGCGGGACAGGTCGACGTGGGACAGGTCCACCAGCCAGCTGCCGGGCAGCTTCGGATCGAACACCGGGTGGGTGACGTGCGTCGGCGCGCCGAGGCCGACGTTCAGGCCGTTGGCGCCGGCGGCGAAGGCCATGTTCACGTCGATGCCGACCAGGTGGCGGCGCAGGCATTCGGCATCGGTCATCGGGCGTGCCCAGTCGTAGGCCTCCTCGAAGAGCTTCTCCGCCGGGCCGCGCACGTGAAAGCGCGGCAGGTCCGCCAGGAGCGGGTGCCCGTCCGGGGCCTCGCACGGCGCCGGGTCGACCGGGTCCTTGCCCAGGCTGTTGGGGTGGTGCTCGGAGTGCCGCTTGCCGTCGGCGTCGGGCTCGGAGGCCCGGGTCGGCGGGTGCAGCGCGGTCATCAGCTCCAGGCCGGTGACGGCGGTGGAGCCGCGCGGCGTCATCACCTGCGACGCGTACACGCCCAGCACGTGGGCGAGGTCCGCCGGCGGCAGCTGTCCGGCCCCGCCCCAGTGGCGGGTGTCGAGCGCGTGCCAGGACGGGATGCACAGCTGGACGCAGGCCCGCTCCGAGCCCTGCGCGGGGCGGTAGATCCGCGCCCACGGCCCGAACCCGCGCTTGGTGAGCTTCCAGTCGGCACGGGCCAGTTGCTTGATGACCTTATGGCCCTCGGGGATCCGCCCGGCGAGCCGCTCCTCATCGGTGAGGGCGGCCGGCAGGCCGTAGCGCTCCAGGGCAGCCTCGGTGAGCACGAGCAGTGGGTCGGCGTCCTTGCCCGGCCCGGACAGCTTCGGCTGCCCGAGCCGTGCCTCCGTGAGCGTCCAGTCGACCAGGGACGGGAGGGACCTGGCGGGCACGTTCAGGACCAGGCCGCCGGTGCAGTACGCCAGCACCTGCCCGTCCTCGACGTCGACGACCGCGAGCGGCCCGTTCTCGAAGCGCGCGTCGGCGCCGCCCGCCGGGGTGCCGGCCGGGGCCGTCTTCCGCGTGCCCGGGCGGCACGGCGTCGACGGCGGCCCGGTGGTGCGCGCCGGACGCGGCGCGGCCGCCGGAGCAGCGGCGACGAGGGCGGGGCTGGTCTGGGTGTTCTCGGTTGCGGTCATGTCCGCAGCGTCGGATGCCGGGCCTGTGGACAGAGTCTGCGATTCCGCCGGGGCGGGCGTCGCGGTGAACGCGGCCGGCACGGCAGTGTCTTGGACGGGCGCGGCCGTGTCGACCGGGGCGGGGTAGAGCTCCGCGAGCTGCGTGAGCAGCCGCGCGTACGCCTCACGCTCCGGCGGGCGGGGCTCGGTCTTGCCGGACTCCCAGGCGCTCACCGTGGCACGGCGCACCTTCAGCGCGGCGGCCACCTCGTCCAGTGTCAGGCCGTGCGCGGTACGCAGTCGCTTGCGCTCCTTCGCCGGCGGCAGCGGAGAGCGGGACGCGACCAGTGCGTCGACCGCGTCGAACAGCTCGGACATGGAACACCTCCTGACCGGCACCCTACCCCGTGAACCGTAAGGATCGCGTACTTTCACCGTACGAACTGCGTACGGACTGCGATCGGCGGGTGACGTGACGTTTCAAGCGGTGTCCTGGGCCGACCTCGCGCAGCGAGGGTCGAGCGTGGCCGCCGAAGATCGGTGGCCACTGGGGTTTCTCACCGAAGGTTGAGTGGAGTGGGGCACCGGAGATCACGGACGTCGCGCCAGGAAGACAAACTCCCTTCCTGGGCGATCGGGCGCATCGCGAACCTCCTCCACCACGTCTCCACGCGCGACCAGATCCCGCCCGACCTCCTCCCGCCCGCGGAAACGCAGCGTCGAATCCGACGTCAGCACCTGTCCGTCCACTGCGAACCTGTCGGTCCGGCGGAACGTCACCAGAGGCCGGCTCGCCTCGAGCGGCCGAACCCAGCTCTCGACGGAGCCGACACCGGGGATCTCGGTCACACGGTAGGAGTTCTCGCGGGTCCACTCTTTTCAGGCGCGTCTGGCCGGATCGCGCGTCTCGAAGACCAGCTGCCCGCCGGGCCGCAGTGCTTCGCGGGCTCCCTCCAGCGTCTTGTGCCATGCCGGCGGATCAGCGATGGCCTGGGCGACGTTCGCTGTCATCGTCGCGAGGTCGACCTGCAGCGGTGGGAGGTCTGTCGCGTCACCGCAGATCCAGCGCACACGCTCACTGCCCGGCTTGGCCCGGGCGACGTCGAGGGACGCCCGGGCGGGATCCACGCCGACGACCTCGATCCCGCGGTCGGCCAGGAGAAGTGCGAACACCCCTGTGCCGCAGCCGATGTCCAGTACTCGTTGCGCCTCGAACTCCTCCGCCATCTCCAGGTACGCGTCGAGGTCGCTGCGGTCGGGGTCGAGCGGATCGTAGATCGCGGCGAGTCGTGGATGCGCGAAGCAGTCGTCAGCCATGCGGTTGAACGTATGCGGAGCCGGGCCCGGACAGCTGCCGAGTTCGCCGACGGTCCCCCCGCGGCATCGGCGCTCCGTGCCGATCAATCTTCGCTGTCGCAGGACAGATGCTCCCGAGCCGCCGGGCCGGCCTCTGTTCACGAACCGACCGGTTACTGGACACCGAGCCCCGGCGCACTCCTGGCGTCCGGCGGGTCTGGCCGTTCGGCCCCGGCGAACCCGCCGTCGACGGGACTGCTGATGACCAGGTGCGGATTCACGCCAGTCGGGGCCAAGAGCGTCGACGTATTCCTCGAACCGGGGCGACTTCACGAGCCCGGTGACGACCGCCAGTACCGGCAGGTCGTTGGCCTCGCGGAGTTTGGTGAGACCCCGATAAGCCAGAAGCGTCATGGGGAGGCACACGAACGCCCCCAGCGGGTCTGACCGGGTGGCCAGGACACAGCTCAGGACGGCGCCGGCCAGGCCTACGTCCACCCTGAGGTCGGCTTCTGCTACGAGCCGGCCGCAGTCTCCGTACCTGTCCCTGCTTGCGGTGCACAAACGCGTGCGTAGCTGCGGCAGGTCCTGCAGCAGGTTCTCCACAGCCTCTTTGACGAGCTCCGGAGATGGATGCGGCTCTTTGCAGATGACCCTGTCCTCGCAGTACTTGCTGAGTCTCTTCACCGCCATCTTGGTCAGCTCGCCCGTAGCCCCGAGGCCGGCCAGACCTCCGGCGAGCGACTCCAGCTGTGACCGCACGCCCCGGCCGTCCAAAGGCACGGCAACAAGGAAAGCGGCAAGAAAAACGGTCAGGGCGCCCCGAAGCCAGCGACTGAAGAATCCCGGCGGGGGACCTCCAGAACGCTTCCCCTGAGGTACGCGAGAAAGGCCCCGGCCGCCAGAACGACCGGCTTGCCCAGCCGGTGCGCCGCGTCGTGGAGCGGCTGCAACTGCTGCCCGGCTTCGGACCTGCTCGGGATGCTGTCACCTGATACTCCAGCCGTAGATCGTGATCTTGTTGCTGGAGGGCGGTGGAGAGGGGGCCGCCGTCGGTCGTCGACGAGATCGAGCCGGGCAGCAGAGGCGTCCGCTACTCGAGTCCTCCGAGACGGCGGGCATCTTTGATCTCGCGGAGCCCGGCAGCCGTCATCGGGGTCCACTCCCTCCTCTGCCCAGCGGTATGGAGGGCGGCTCCAACCTCGCTGAGCTTCGCGGAGGACAACACGCCCGCCCGCTCGATCAGGTCGTCCCGGGCGACAGTGGTCAGCCAGGTGCAAGGAGTAAAGCCTGGACGCGGGAACGCGAACCGCAGCACGCCTTCGAAGGGCAGCCCTTCCCGGGCGCCTATCGCCACTTCAACGCCCAGGCCGCTGATGTCGACGCCCGCCGGCGCAACGACCTGCATGACCTGGAACCCGGATGACTCGTCGTCCGACAGCAGCACGACCGGGCGTCGCTCGTCGAAGTCGACCCACCAGACTTCGCCGCGTTGCATGTGTCCTCCTGGTACGAGTCGGCGGGCGGACGCTGCGTGCCCGAGCGGGACACCGGATGCGGCCCCGCCTTCGCACGTCGTGACCGAGGGGGTGGTGAAGACGGGTGCGGCCACCGGTGATCATCGGTGTGTGAAGACTGAAGATCATGCGGTAGCCGCGGGTCATAGCGTAGGCCCTGTCCGCTGGCAGGAGGCGTTCGAGGTCGTGATGGGCCGGATAGCGGGCCGGTTCGCGCGGGTTGAACCCCGGCGCCGGGTGCGGGACTTGGTGCTGGGGCTGCTGTCGGACCTGCCGCGCAAGAACTGCTGGAGCATCGCCGAGTGGGCCGGGGAAGCGAATCCGGACGGCATGCAGCACCTGCTCGGCCGGGCCAGGCGGGATGCCGACACCGTGCGCGACGACGTGCGTGAGTACGTACCGGAGCACCCGCAGGACAAGAATGCGGTGCTGGTGGTCGATGAGACCGGGGATGTGAAAAAGGGCACGCACACCGTCGGTGTCCAGCGCCAGTACACCGGCACCGCCGGGAGGATCGAGAACTCCCAGGTCGCCGTCTACCTCGTCTACGCGGGCCGCCGCGGACACGCGGCAGTGGACCGTGAGCTGTACATCCCGCGCTCGTGGACGTGCGACCCGGCCCGCCGCCGGGCCGCCGGCCGCTCCGGCCGGGTCACCGGCCGCTCGCAGCGCATCCTCGGCCACCCGTGAGACAGGGCGACCACCACCGCACCGGGCAGCCCCGACGAGACGGCGGCGCCCGGCGCGGGAGGCCCCGCACCGGGCACACACAGGATCCCCCCTGGACGGGTACACCACCAGGCACCGCCGGCAGCGTCCGCCGCGGTCCGCGGTGAACCCCCTCCCCCGGCCCGCCCGGGCGGCACACCGCAAGTACGCCGCCCGGACGGACCCGCCCACGGCCCGGCCGCTCACCTGACACAGGCAAGCCGGCTCACCCACTGGGACAGCGTGAGCGAAGCGGCCGGAGCCCCTCGGGCCGCACCGTGCCGGCGGCGACGATGCCGCGAACCACGGCCGCAGCCGGCCGCCCCGGACGGGGACGACGCCCGCGGCCGGCCCGGGCCGTCCGCCAGGGCCCTGCGAAGACAGGACAGGTGCGCGGCCACGGCCGCGAGACAGTGATGCTCGTCCCGGCACTCGGCACAGGCCGCCAGATGGGCGCGGACCGCGCTCGTCTCCCCGGGGTCCAGGACGTTGAGGGCGTGTCCTTCCAGCAGGTCACCGATGATGCGGCAATCCCGGGAGGCAGTGAACATGGCAGGTCCCTTCGTGCAGGGGTGGCGATCACCCCGTCCACGGGGCCGGTGTCCGGCCGGCACAACCGGTACACGGCTCCGTTCCATGACCTCACCATCGCCCGGCAACGGCCCCCGCGCATCGTCCCCGCGCAGCAATTCCCGGCTACCACGACCGCAGTACCCGACAGCCCCACCCACCACAGCCCCACCCACGCCAGGGCCACGACGCGCTCCCCGCCAGGGCCACGACGCGCTCCGCGGCCACGCCGGCACTCACCCGGACACCGCAGGACGAACCGCCCCCGTCACCGGGCTGACCACACCGCACTGATAGGCGATGACCACCAGCTGGGCCCGGTCACGGACGGCCAGCTTGGTCATGGCCCGGTTGACATGGGTCTTGGCCGTCAACGGGCTGAGGAACAGACGCTCGGCGATCTCCTCGTTCGACAGTCCCAGCGCGACAAGCCCCAGAACATCGCGCTCCCGCCGCGTCAGGCACTCCAGCCGCTCGTGCACGGCCGCCGTGCACGGTTCCGGCTGCGCCAGAAACCGCCTGATCAGCCCCCGGGTCGCCGCAGGCGACAGCAGCGCGTCCCCTGCGGCCACCGTACGGACGGCCTCGAGCAGCTCCCCGGGCCGGGCACCCTTGCCGAGAAAGCCGCTCGCCCCGGCCCGCAGAGCCTCCGCCACGTACTCGTCGTCCTCGAAGGTGGTCAGGATCAAAACCTTCACCGCCGAGAGATCCCCCGCCTCACCGATCAGCCGCGTGGCGGCCAGCCCGTCCATCTCCGGCATCCGGATGTCCATCAGGATCACATCCGGATGCCGCGCCCTCGCCAGCTCCACCGCCTCCCGGCCGTCGGACGCCTCACCCACCGTCTCCATGTCGTCGGCGGAATCGAACAGCATCCTGAAAGTGCCCCGCAGCAGGGCCTGGTCATCGGCCAGCAGTACCCGGATCGTCATGCCCATCCCTCCCCGGCGTCCCGCCCGACCGGTGCCACGACGGCCGCACCCGGCCGCAGCGGCAGTTCGGCGGTCACGGTGAACCCCCCGCCGGGACGCGCCGCGGCCTCCAGCTTTCCCCCGACGCTGGCCGCACGCTCACGCATCCCGATCAGCCCGTGACCGGTCCCGGAAGGGGGCCTGTCCGGCCGGGCACACCCGTCGTCCTCGACCGTGACCGTCAGCCACTGGGGCCGGTAGTGCAGACAGAGACGGGCGTGATCGGCCCCGGCGTGCTTGCGCACATTCGTCAGGGCCTCCTGCACGATGCGGTACGCGGCCAGATCCACCGCCGGCGCCGGCGGCCCGGCCACACCGCGCCGCGTATACCCGACGGACAGGCCCACCCGCCCGAAGGACGCCAGCAGCTCCGGCACCTGCGCCAGACCCGGCATCGGATCCCGCGGCGCCCGCGGATCATCGGACTGCCGCAGCAGACCCACGGTCACCCGGAGTTCCTCCAGCGCGGACCGACTGGTGTCCCGGATGCCCTCCAACGCGGTCACCAACTGCTCCGGCCGCCGCTCCACCAGGTGAACAGCAACACCGGCCTGCGCATTGATCAAGGCGATATGGTGCGCGACCACATCATGCAACTCGCGCGCGATCCGGATCCGCTCGGCCGCCACCCGCTGCCGCGCCTCCTGCTCACGCGTCCGCTCCGCATACTCCGCCCGTTCCTCCACCGCCGCCACATACGCGCGACGCGAACGCACCCCGTCCCCCACCGCGGCAGGCAGCGCCGTCCAGGCCACCATCGCCACGTTGTCCCCGAGCCATGACCGGGAGCCGAACACCACACCCGCCCCCACCAGCAGAGCGGCCGACGCCGACGCCACCACCCACGTCGTCCGCCGGTCGGTCCGGACCGCCACGGTGTAGACGGACACAATGACCGGACTCGTCACCAACGGACTCTCCCGCACCCCGAGCACCTGAAAACCCACCCCGCACACAAGCGCGACGGCCAGGACACCGAACGGGTGACGACGACGCCACAACAACGCAAAACAACAGACCCCCGCCAGCACCACAGCAGCCGGACGGACCGCCACCCGGTGCTCCTGCGGGATGACGGAGGCCGCCGCCACCGACAGCACGAACAACACCACCGGCCCCAGCACATCCAGCGTCCCGAGCGGAGCACCCGCCCCCCGCCGCCAACCGCTGATCACCACCATGCCACCACCGTAGAACCGACACCCGGACACCGCCGACCCAGCCGACACCGAACACCACCGCGGAGACATCCGATCGGGCGATGACAACGACAACCCGCACAGCCCCACCACCACCCCAGGACCCGGCACAGGACGGCCGAATGCCGATACCCGACGCCAAGGCTCGATCCCGAAGCCCCGGAGCCTGAGCGGGCTCTTTGAAGACGCCGCGATACAGATCCAGGCGAAGCCGGTGGGCAGCGGCCCGCCCACCTCCAGTCGGGAGGTGTGGCTCCCGTCCGCCTGCCGCTGGGCCCGCAGGAACACCGCGCCTTCTGCCGGTGGCTTCTTGTGGAGGCTGTGGGCGAGGTCGAATAGGTGGGCGACAAGCAGGACCTTGACGCCGGAATCGAGAAGGGCGCGGGTGATCTGCCGGGCGATCTCGGCCCCCTCTCGCTCGTTGGTCGCCGCGAAGGACTCGTTGAACAGCACCATCGCCCCGGACATCACGAGGTCCGCGATGCCGCTCATCCGGGACAGCTCCTCGTCCAGCTTGCCGCTCTCCATCTCCGCGTCCTCCTCGCGCCAAAAGTGCGTGAACAGCCACGCACGGACGTCCGCCGCGAAGGAGTAGGCGGATACGAACATGTCCGCCTGCATCATCAGCTGCGCCACTCCGACGCTGCGCAGGAACGTGGATTTGCCGCCCGCATTGGCCCCGGTGATCACCAGCAGTGGCACCCCGTCGGCGTCGACGTCGTTGCCGACCACCCGCTCCTTGCGGCGCAGACTCAGGCGGGGGTCGTAGAGGCCGCGGCAGCTCAGGGCGGGCGCTCCAGCGGGCAGAGCTGTGGGGAAGGGGAAGCAGAGCGGCTCCTGCTCGGCCGCAAGCCGCTGATGGAGGTGCAGGCAGCCCACGTAGAAGCCGAGTTGGGTGCGGTTCCTCTCGAGTGACGGCCGCGATCAAGTGGTGAGGTCGTAGTTCCGCTGGTGAGTGCATCAGGCGGCATGCCGAAAACCATGCGGCGGGGAACCGCGCCGCGTCGGGCCACTGGGCCGGTGAGCAACGCCATGGCTGAGTACGAAGCGGATACCGAACAGTTGAAGCGAAGGATCTACCTCGGCCTGCGTCAGGACAATCTCGACCCACAGCAAGTCGTCGCCCTCGCCTGCGAACTGCTCGACTGGTTCCACCGCACCGACGCCGTCCTGGAGGCCGTCGAACGGAATCCGGCCGAGGTGCCACGGTCGGAGATGACAGCCCTGGCCTGGCGCATCCTGGACGACGTGGGTTTCGAGCCGGGCTTCGACCTCGCCCCCGAGCGTTTGGAGACGTTGCGCGACGCGCTGCGGATCATAGCCCGCGACCTGCCCACGCGTGGGATCGAGGGCGAACCGGAGATCGAGGTCCTGGAGGACTGGTTCCCCGCGGGAGCCGGTGTCCGCCTTGCCGACGGTGAAAGGCTCAACCGGGGCGGCCACATCCTGCCGAGCATGTGCGACGACCCGACCATGGCACTGACCAGTCTGACGACCATGATCCAGGAGAGCCTGCTCGAACAGACCTGGCAGGTCTGGCCGGTGTGCCCCCGACATGACCTCGGCGTCCACGGCTCGAAGCGGGAGCGCGAGGTTGTGTGGTGGTGCGCGGGCGATGACGGACGCATGCTGGCGCCGGTCGGCGAACTCGCCCACGCTCTCGGCCGCCGTCGCCCCAAGTAGGGCTGGCGGTGGGGTGCAGTTCGTTTCGAACGACCGCCGGGATCAGGCGGTGCGTGCGTAGTTCCGCTGGTCGGGTGCGAGGGAGAGGCGTTCGTGTTCGCGGGCGGCGTGGTAGCGCCAGTAGGGGTCGAGGTCTCCGTTGGCAAGGACGGCACGCAGTCGCAGTACGGCTTCCGCTCCGAGCCGCGGACGGCTTCGGTCACCGCGAGTCGCCGTAATCCCGTCGAGTGCCGGCCCGCCGGCAGCGACAGCGCAGCGTCGGCGGGGTGGACGTTGCCCACGCCTCGGCCCCGGTGGGCGACTCTGGCGACCCGGACCATACCGAACACGGGCGGCTGCCTCGCGCGCTTCCAACTCCTCGAACAGCGAGCCCATCCGCCATCCCTCCTCCGCTACCACGGTAGAGACGAACGGCCCCGAACACAGCCCCGTTCAGCGCTCTTCCAGCTCAACCCTTCCCTTCAGAGGACCGCACCCCATCTCGAACGCGTTCGCCATACCCAGGTACGCCAGTCGCAGCAGCACGACCGATCATCCTGCCGCGCCCACCGCCGCCGCGCGACAGCGGCGACTCGATCGGCCACGGCCAGCACCCCGAAACCCGCTCCCACCTGTATGGATGAGGTATTCAGCAAGGGCCGGGCCCTCCGCCACGGAATGAGCAGGGTCGCTGTGCCACTGCCGCAGGGGAACCAGGCGAACCGCGCCACCATCTTCCCCAGGAGTCCACGGAAGGGGCGGAACGAGTGGGTACGGACACGGACACCCTCAGGCCACTGCCGGAGTCGCTCCGGGAACATGCCCGGCGCCTCGGGGAGAAGGTCGCCTTCCAGGACCGCCGTACGCGGCGGACCTACCGGGACCTGGAATGCAGGACCGGACGGCTGGCCGGACATGTGGCGGGGCTCGGCCTGGCGCGGGGCGAACGGGTGGCCATCCTGCTCGGCAACCGTGTCGAGGCGGTCGAGAGCCTGCTCGCCGTCACCCGGGCGAGCGGGGTGGGGGTGCCGCTGGATCCCGGGAGCTCAGGGGCGGAGTTGGCCCGTCTGCTGGAGGACTGTGGTGCGCGCGTGCTCATCACCGATGAGGCCCGGCTGACGCATCGGCGGGGACTGCTGTCCCGCTCCGGGCTGATCGTGGTGGTGGCCGAGGGCGGTGAGGAGGACGGGGACACTCCGCTGACCGGCGACTCCGGAGCGTCGGCGCACGGGGCCGGGGCGGCGGGCGGCGTTCTGCGGTACGAGGAGTTGGCGTGTACGGAGCCGGGGACGACCGCCCGGGACGATCTTGGGTTGGACGAGACGGCGTGGCTGCTCTACACCTCCGGGTCCTCCGGCACCCCCAAGGGAGTGCTGTCCACCCAGCGCAACCGCCTCGCGCCGGTCGCGGCGGGCCTCGTCGGTGTTCTCGGTCTGTCGGAACGGGACCGGGTGCTGTGGCCGTTGCCCCTCCACCACGCCATGAGCCAGGTGGTCTGCGCCCTTGGGGTGACCGCGACCGGGGCGAGCGCCATGCTCCCGCCCCGGTTCTCGGTGGCCGAGGTGCTCGGCGAACTGCGCCGTACGGACGCCCCCTACACTCTCCTCGGCGGGGTGCCGACGACGTACTCGGCCCTGCTCGACGCGGTCCGGAGCGAGGGGGGTGACGGGGAGGAGGGCGGCGGGCTCAGGGCGCCCGCGCTGCGGGGCTGCATCAGCGGGGGCGTTTCGGCGGGGTCCGAGTTCCGGAGGTCCTTCGAGGCGATCTGCCGGGCCCCCTACCTGGAGCACTACGGCAGCACCGAGGCGGGTCCGGTCACCATGGCGGCACCGGGCAGCACATCGGCGGCCGGGTCGTGCGGCCGGGTGCTGCCCGGCACCCGGGTCCGGGTCGGCGGTGGCGCGAACGGACAGGACACCGGCGAGGGCGAGTTGTGGGTGAGCGGGCCTGGGGTCATGACCGGCTACCACGGCAGGCCGGAGGCCACCGCCGAGGTGTTGCGCGACGGTTGGTTCCGCACCGGCGACCTGGCCAGGATCGAGGCCTCCGGCGAACTCGTGATCACCGGCCGGGCGAGTGAGCTGATCATCCGAGGCGGGGCGAACATCCACCCCTCGGAGGTGGAAGCGGTGCTGCGGCGGCTGCCCGGGGTGGCGGACGCCGCCGTGGCCGGACGCCCGCACCCCGTCTTCGGCGAGGTGCCGGTCGGCTATCTGGTCCCCGCACCGGGCAGCGGTGTACTGGACAGGGGGGCGGTCCTCGCCGCCTGTCGCGCGGAACTGTCCGCTTTCAAGGTGCCCGCCGAACTGTACGAGGTGGAGGGCATCCCCCGTACCGCCTCTGGAAAGGTGCGGCGGCACGACCTCGCCGACCGGCCCGCACGGACGCTGGGCACAGGGGCGGCCGAGGAGTCGACGGCGGATCTGCTGGCCCTGGTGCGGAACGAGGCTGCCGCCGTGCTCGGTTGCACGGCGGAGGCAGTGGAGTCCAAAACGGCGCTCCGCGATCTCGGCATGGACTCGCTGACGGCGACGGTGCTACGGGAACGGTTGTCGGCGGCGACCGGCCTCCCGCTCTCCGAGGCCGTCGCCTTCGACTTCCCCACGGCCGCCGCACTCGCCGCCCACCTCCGTTCGCGGAGCGCCACCGCACCGTCGGGAGCCGGGATCGCGCACCGAGGCGCGGCTGGGTCGGACGACGATCCTGTGGTGATCGTGGGGATGGCCTGCCGCTATCCCGGGGGCGTGGCCTCCCCCGAGGAGCTGTGGCGGCTGGTGGCCGACGGGAGGGACGCCATCGGTCCGTTCCCCACCGACCGGGGCTGGGACACGGAGGCGCTGTACGACCCGGACCCCGGGCGGTCCGGCCGGACGTATGTGCGTGAGGGCGGCTTCCTGTCCGGTGTGGACCGCTTCGACCCCGGTTTCTTCGGCATCTCCCCTCGCGAGGCTTTGGCCATGGACCCGCAGCACCGGCTGCTGCTCGAAGTGGCGTGGGAGGCCTTCGAGCACGCCGGTCTCGTTCCCCGCACCCTGCGCGGCTCGTCGACCGGGGTGTACGTCGGGCTGATGTACAGCGACTACGCCGGCCGTCTCACCGAGGTACCCGAGCATGTCGAGGGCTACCTCGGCATCGGCAGCGCCGGAAGCGTCGCCTCAGGTCGTATCGCCTACACCTTCGGACTGGAGGGCCCGGCCGTCACGGTGGACACGGCGTGCTCGTCGTCCCTGGTGGCCCTGCACCTGGCGGCCCAGGCGCTGCGCCGGGGTGAGTGTTCCTTCGCGCTGGCCGGCGGGGTCACGGTGATGTCGGGGCCCTCGTCGTTCGTGGAGTTCAGCCGGCAGCGGGCGCTGGCCCCGGACGGCCGCTGCAAGGCGTTCGGTGCGTCCGCCGACGGCACGGGATGGGCCGAGGGCGCCGGCATGCTGTTGCTGAGCCGGTTGTCCGAGGCGCGCCGCGCCGGGCTTCCGGTGCTGGCCGTGGTCCGCGGCTCGGCGGTGAACCAGGACGGGGCGAGCAACGGGCTGACGGCGCCGCACGGCCCGGCTCAGCAGCGGGTGATCCGGCAGGCCCTCGCGGACGCGGGGCTGGGCCCCGGGGACATCGACGCAGTGGAGGCACACGGCACCGGCACCCGGCTGGGCGATGTCATCGAGGCGGAGGCGTTTTCGGCGACGTACGGGCGGGAGGCGCGGGAGCATCCGCTCCGGCTGGGCTCGGTGAAGTCGAACATCGGTCACACCCAGGCCGCCGCCGGGGTGGCGGGCGTGATCAAGACGGTGCAGGCGATGGCCCACGGCGTGCTGCCGCGTACGCTGCACGCCGGCGAACCGACCAGCCGGGTCGACTGGTCGTCGGGGCGGTTGGCGCTGCTGACCCGGGAGGTGGAGTGGCCGAGGACGGACCGCCCCCGCAGAGCGGGGGTGTCCTCCTTCGGCATCAGCGGCACCAACGCCCATGTGGTGCTGGAGGAGGCCCCGGCGGATCGGGATGCCCCGCCGCCGGTTTCCGTGGCGGACTACGAGGCCGGGAGCAGCCGCGTCGATGGCGGGGCGGTGCCGCCGTCCGTGGCTGTTGCGGTGTCGGCGAGGAGCGGGCCGGGGCTGCGGGCCCAGGCGCGGCGGCTGTACGACCAGGTGGCCGCCGACCCGGACGCGGCGCCGGTGGACATCGGGTACTCGCTCGCCACCACCCGCGCGGCCTTCGAGCACCGGGCCGTGGTGGTGGCCCGGGACCGTGCGGAACTGCTCGCCTCCCTGCGGGCGTTGGCGGAGGGAAAAAGCCGGCCCGGGATGCGGACGGGCACGTCCCGTCGCCAGGGCCCGCTGGCCCTGCTCTTCACCGGCCAGGGCAGCCAACGCGTTGGTATGGGGCGTGAATTGTACGAGTCCCGGGAACTCCATCCAAGCTTCGCCCGGTCGTTCGACGAGAGCTGCTCCCTGCTCGACCCGCTGCTGCCGGTGCCTCTGCGGGACGTCGTGTTCGCCGGTTCCGGCACGGAGACGGAAGCGCTCCTGCACACGACCCGGTTCGCGCAGCCGGCGCTCTTCGCCCTGGAGACAGCCCTGTTCCGGCTGCTCGAGACCTGGGGTGTGCGCCCGGATCTGGTGGCCGGGCACTCGGTGGGCGAGGTGACCGCGGCGCATGTCGCCGGGGTGCTGTCCCTCGCGGACGCCTGCACCCTGGTGGCGGCCCGGGGCCGGCTGATGGACGCGCTGCCTGCGGGCGGTGCGATGGCCGCCGTGGCCGCCGACGCGGACGAGGTGGCCGAAGTGGCCGCCCGACTCGCCGGGACGGGACGTGCGGTGGAGGTCGCCGCCGTCAACGGGCCCGCCTCGGTGGTCGTCTCCGGGGACGAGACCGCAGTGCGGAAGACCGTCACGCACTTCCAGGAGCGGGGCCGGTCCACGACGCCACTGCGGGTGAGCCACGCCTTCCACTCCGCGCGGATGGAACCCATGCTGGCCGACTTCGCGGACGTGGTGCGGCGCCTCTTCTTCGCCGCACCGCGGATTCCCCTGGTCAGCGCCGTGTCCGGCCGGGCCGCCACCAAGGAGGAGCTGAGCTCACCGGAGTTCTGGGTGGGCCATGTCCGCCGCCCGGTCCGCTTCGCCGATTCGGTGGCGTATCTCCGGGACCGGGGCGCGGCACACTACGTCGAGCTGGGGCCGGACGGGGTGCTCACCGGCCTGGTCCGCAGCTGCCTCGCCGCGACCGGAGCGGCTCCGGCGGGCCCGGGCGCGAACGGAGCGCCCGTCGGTGAGCGAACCCCGACGCCGCTGGTCCTGCCGACGCTGCGGGGGGCGCGGCCGGAGGCGGACGCCCTGCTCGACGCTGTGGCCGCGCTGCACACCCATGGCGTGCCCGTCGACTGGCGGGCCGTCTTCGCCGGGCGCGGCGGTCGGCGCGTCCCCCTGCCCACGTACGCCTTCCAGCGCCGCCGGTACTGGCTCGACGCCACCCCGCGGCATCGGGCCGCTCCCCCACCGGACGCCCCGGCCCACCCGCTGCTGTCGTCCCGTACCGCGACGGCCGACGACGACGGGCTGTTGCTGAGCGGGCTGCTCTCGGTGCACGACCAGCCCTGGTTGGCCGACCATGTGGTGGCGGGGAAGATATTGCTGCCGGCGGCCGCCTTCGTGGAGATGGCCCTGCACGTCGGTGAGTCGGCAGGCGCGCCCGTCCTGGACGAACTCGCCCTGACCGCGCCGCTGTCGCTGCCTGCGGACGGCACGGTCGAGCTGCAGGTGAAGGTGTCGGGGCCAGACGGTGCGGGACGGCGGACCGTGCTCTTCCACGCCCGGCCGCACACGCCGACGGGTGACCGGCCCTGGCATCGGCATGCCTCCGGGACACTCGTGCCGGAGCGGCAGCCGGCGGACCGCGGAGCGGCCGGGGCAGGGGCCGGGGCCGCGCCCTGGCCGCCGCCGGACGCGGTGCCGCTGTACGCCGGCGATCCGGGTGCCGACCCGTACGAGCGGCTGGCCGAAAGCGGGCTGAGCTACGGCCCCGCCTTCCGGGGCCTGCACGCCGCCTGGCGGCTCGGGGAGGAGCTGTATGCCGAGGTCACGCTGCCCGAGGCCGCCGGGGCCCCACTCCCGGACGCGGGTGGCCCGGGATTCGTTCTGCATCCGGCGCTGTGGGACGCGGCGCTGCACGTCCTGGCGCTCGACGGGCGCACGGCGGACCGTGCCGGGACGGACAGGACGGATGGTGGTGGGGTTTTCCTGCCGTTCGCCTTCGGCGGGGTGCGCCTGCACACGGCCGGCGCGCGGCGGTTGCGGGTGCGGGTCACTCCCGGTCCGGACGGGCGGGCCGGGGTGGAGTTGACCGACGCGGCGGGCGCGCCGGTGGCCGCGGTGCGTTCGCTGATGCTCCGGCCCCTTCCGCGTACCGGATCGGGAACGGTGGATCCGGTCCCTGGGGTTCTCCACCGGATGGACTGGGTGCCTCTGCCCGAGCCGCCCGTACCTTCGGTGGTGCCCCCGTGGGGCGTCCTGGGCACGGCGGGCACCCGGCCGGTGGATGTGCTCGCGCCCCGGGGTTCCGGCGTTCCGGTGCACGCCGACCTGGCGGCGGACGGCGCATCACCGGCCGTCCTCGTCGCACCGTGCCCACCACCACCGGACACGGCCGACGGTGCACAGGACCCGGCGGCGCAGATACGGTGGGCGGCGGGCTGGGCACTGAAGCTGGTACGGGAGTGGCTCGCCGAACCTCGTCCGGCGGACTCCTGTCTCGTTCTTGTCACCTCCGGCGCCGTCACCCCGGACGATGGTGCCGGTTCCGGGGATTCCGGCGCATCCGGTGGATGCGCTTCCGCACCGGCCCACGCATCGGTGTGGGGGCTGGTCCGCTCGGCCCTGCGGGAGAATCCGGGCCGGTTCGCCCTGGTCGACATGGACGATCACCCCGACTCCGTGCGTCTCCTCCCCGTCCTGCTGGCCGCCGTGGCGCCGGAGACAGCCGTACGACGGGGAACAGCGTACGTACCGAAGCTGGTCCGGGTGGCCGGGGCGACGGGGGAACGGCAGTCCCGGCGGCGGCTCGATCCGGGGGGCACCGTCCTGGTCACCGGCGGTACCGGTTCCCTGGGCATGCTGGTGGCACGGCACCTGGTCGCCGCTCATGGCGTCCGACGTCTGCTGCTTGCCGGCCGACGCGGACCGGACGTACCAGGGGTGGACGAACTCGTCGCGGAACTGGGCGAGTCGGGCGCCGAGGTGACCGTCCGGGCGTGCGACGTCGCGGACCGGACGGCGCTCGCCGCCCTGCTCGGCTCGGTGCCGGCGGACCGTCCGCTGACCGGTGTGGTGCACACCGCGGGGGTGCTGGACGACGGCACCCTCCCGGCGCTCACCGCCGACCGTCTGGAGCGGGTACTGCGGCCCAAGGCGGACGCCGCTCTCGCCCTGCACGAGCTGACCCGGGGACGCGACTTGGCGATGTTCGCGCTGTTCTCTTCGGTGGCGGGTACCTTCGGCTCCGCCGGTCAGGCCAACTACGCGGCCGCCAACTGCGTGCTGGACGCCCTGGCACGGCACCGCAGACGGCTCGGTCTGCCCGGTACGTCGATCGTCTGGGGTCCCTGGCGGCAGAGCGAGGGCATGATGGCGCACCTCACCGACACGGACCTGCGGCGGATGACCCGCTCGGGATTCGGCCCGCTCGAGGCGGACGAGGGCCTGGCCCTCTTCGACGCCGCCGTGGCCGGTGACGACCCGGTGGTGGTGGCGGCCCGCCTCGCCCCGGCCGTCCTGAGCGGCGGCGGTCCAGCGGCGCGGTCCCGGCCGCCCGTCCCCGATGCGGCGGGAACGGGCGGCGGGGGCGGGGCCCTGTTCGGCCGACGGCTGGCGGCCGCTTCCCCGGGCGAGCGGGGCGAGTTGCTGCTCACGGAGGTGCGGGCCCTGGCGGCCTCGGCACTGGGTCACCCGGAGGGGGCGGCCGCGATCGACGGGGACGACCTGCTGGCAGACCTGGGGCTCGACTCCCTGGCCGCGGTGGACCTGCGCAACTTGCTCGCGACGTCGACGGGGCTGACGCTGCCGCCCACGCTGCTGTTCGACTTCCCGACCCCGCGCACGGTTGCCGCCGAACTGGCGGAACGGTACGCCCAGGAGGCGACTCCTCCCGGCGTCACCGGTGCCCCCGGCAGCCCCGGCGTCCTCGCACGGCCGGATGCCATCGGCCGCCCGGGCGGCCCCGACCGAACGGCGGACAACGGTGTTCCCGGCGGTCCGGGAACGGCCGGGCCACCGCAAGTTCCGGCGCGGGCCGGGGACGCACCGGACGCCGGAGGGGCTTCGGATTCCCTGGGTGCGCTCTTCCGCGCCGCTTGCGACCGGGAGCGGACCTGGGACGGCATGGCGCTGCTCACCATCGCCGCACGCCTCCGCCCGGCCTTCGACAGCGCGGGGGCGCCCGGTGCGGCACTCGATCCTGTGACGCTCGCACCGGACGGCGCGGGGCCCCGGCTGATCTGCTTCCCCGCCCTCAGTGCGCTCTCGGGACCCCAGGAATACGCGCGCTTCGGCGCCGGGCTGCGGAGTCTGCGGCCGGTCTCGGCGGTGCGGCACCCGGGGTTCGGGCCCGGGGAGGCGCTGCCGGCCACGTTGGACGCCCTCGTCACCGCCCAGGCCGTGGCCGTCCGCGCGGCCGCGGGTGACGGACCGTTGGTCCTGTTGGGCCGCTCGGCCGGTGGCTGGGTGGCCCAGACCGTGGCCGAGCGGCTGGAGGCCGAAGGCTTTGCCCCGCTCGCCGTAGTTCTGGTGGACACCTACCCCAGCAGTGACGACGACCATGGGCAGGCGCTCTCCGCAATGACGTCGGACATGCTGCACCGGGCGGCGGAGTTCCTCCCGACCGCCCCGGACCGGCTCACCGCCATGGCCGGGTACTTCGAGCTTTTCGCCGGCTGGAAGCCTTTGCGGCTCGCCTCCCCCACCCTCTTCGTACGGGCCCGGGACCCGCTGCCCGGCGCGGAGCCCGCCCCGGTATGGGATCTTCCGCACACCGAAGTCACCGTGCCCGGAGACCACTTCACCATGCTGGAAGAGCATGCCCGTACCACCGCGCTCGCAGTCCACCACTGGCTGGCCGATCCGGACCGACGAACCCCTGATGCCCTGCACCGGTCGCAGGTGTCGCGGGACGCGCCGGCAGGCCCTCTGGAGACACTGGCGTCACAGGCTGGACTGCATGATCGAGGAATACGGGACACATGAACATGCGGCCTCACCGGTCCCGAGGCCGGAAGCAGGAGGCAGAGATCAACCCGCATGTGCGGGTGTGGGACTCGTAAAGGCGTTGTCACCTTGGCGAGGGTGTGAGCGGCCGACGGCGTGCCGGGGCGTGTTGTGGCCTGGCTGGTGTGTTGGGTCAGGCCGCCGCGGCCAGGCCGGTGCTGCTGGTGACCTGGTCCCAGATGGTGAAGCGGATGATCATCTCGAGGCGGTGTTCGCCGGCGGTCATCAGGTGGCGGCGGGGTCGGAAGTGGGGGGGAGATGCCGCTGAAGGCGGCGAGGAACCGCTGAGCCCCGCCTGCGGAATGGAAGCCTTTCATGGCGCGCTCGCGCTGCCGCGTGGGCTGGTGACTGTTTTCGGCCCGGTTGTTCAGGCCCTTATGGGAGCGGTGCTCCACGGAGGGCATGACCTCGCGCCGGGCGGCGGCCTTGTCCCGGCGGCTCTGCCCGAGGACGTCCAGAACGGTGCCGCCGGCGTCGACGGCCCGTCACAGGTACTTCAGTTCCCCGTTGATCTTTACGAACACCTCGTCCAGATGCCACTTGTCCCCGGGCCGGGGCCGGAGGCGGCGCAGTCCGTTCTCGTATGCCTGCCCGAACGTGGCGCACCACCGCCGGACCGTCTCATAGGAGACGAGCACGCCGCGCTGGAGCATCAGCTCCTCCACCTCACGGAACGACAGCGGGAAGCGGAAGTACAACCACACACAGTGGGAGATCACCTCGACCGGGTACCGGTGCCCCTGGTACGACGGCACTCTGTCCATGGACGCCCCCCAACCTGATCAACGAGAAGATCGTCCCACCCGTCGGCCAACGTGACAGTGCCTCCCGGATCATTGCGATCCGCACCATCACCGCCGGTCGGCAGGACCGCGAGCCCGGTGCCGCGCCCGCCGGTGATCGGTTGGTGATCGGATCCTGCTCCGAGTCGGGCCGAAGTGCCGGTAACCAGTCGGCGCCAAAGTTATTGACAACGATGTCAGACGCGTGATCTAGTCCGCTTCCATCCAGCCAGGATTCCGAGTACTGCACGTGCGACCGATCGGATGTGCCCACTCCGCCCGTCCCTTGGAGATCATCTCTCATGTCGCGCAGCGCATGAGGGATGAGGAACCGGAGACCGTTTCCATGCGCAGACCCCTCCGCCGATTGCGTCACCGCGCATCGACAGTCCTTGCCGCACTGCTCGTTGCCGGCGGCGCCCTGGGCCCGGCGCCGGCCATCGCCCAGGCCCCTGCCGCCGCTCCTCAACTCACTTCCCTGGTCAACCCCTTCATCGGCACACAGAACTTCGGCAACACTTTCCCCGGCGCGAGTGCCCCCTTCGGCATGGTCCAGGTCAGCCCGGACACCGGTGGCCAGGGAGGGTACGACTACCAGCAGGACAAGATCCACGGATTCAGCCAGACCCACCTCTCGGGTGTCGGCTGCTCCGTCATGGGCGAGTTACCGCTCATGCCGACGACCGGAGCGGTCGACAGCGTCGACCCCGACGCCTACCGCTCGGCCTATTCTCACGACGACGAGGACGCCGAACCCGGCTACTACCGCGTCGGGTTGAAGACGTACGGCATCGACGCCGAGCTGACCGCCACGCCCCGTACGGGATGGCAGCGCTACACCTTCCCCTCGACCGACCGCGCCAATGTCCTGTTCAACACGGGTAAGGCCAACCAACGGGTGTACAGCTCGGGGGTGCGTGTCGTCGGCGACCGGACGGTCGAGGGGCGTGTCGAGGCGGGCAACTTCTGCGCGGGCAAGGACCGGCACACCGTCTACTTCACAGCGACCTTCGACAGGCCGTTCGCCTCGCACGGCACCTGGCGGGGCTCCACCCGCGCCCCCGGTGAGCGAAACGCGGCCGGCGAGGGCGGGAACGGTGCCTGGGTGACCTTCGACGCCGGCGCCGACCGTGACGTCGTCGTCAAGGTGGGGCTCTCCTACACGGGCATCGAAGGCGCCCGGAAGAACCTGAAGGCGGAGACGGACGACTCGTACGACTTCGACGCCACCCGCGCGGCGCTGCATGCTACCTGGGAGCGGCAGCTCGCCGCCGTGAAGATCGACGGCGGGTCCACCGAGCGGCGACGCGCGTTCTACACGGCCCTCTACCACGCGCAACTGCACCCGAACCTCGCCGGGGACGTCGACGGCCGGTACGCGGGTTTCGACGGGAAGTCCCATGCCGCGTCCGGGTTCACGCCCTACCAGAACCTTTCGCTGTGGGACACCCACCGGCCGCAGAACCAACTGCTCCAGATGCTGCAGCCGAAGGTCGCCCGCGATGTCGCGCTGTCGGTCGTCGCGATCGGACGGGACGGCGGCTGGCTGCCGCGCTGGTCGCTCGCCAACAGCGAGGCCAACATCATGACGGGCGACCCGGTGACTCCGTTCCTCGTCGAGGCGTGGTCCAAGGGGCTGCTCGCGGGCTACGAGAAGGAGGCGTACGCGCTTCTCAGAAAGAACGCCCTCAGTGCACCGCCGGACGATTCCCCCTACAACGGCCGTGCGGGCATCGCCGCTTACCAGCAGCGTGGCTACATCCCCAGCGGGCTGGAACCGGGGAAGGACTGTCCGGACAAGGGCGGCGACAACGACTGCCGTCATCCTGCTTCGGCGACCCTGGAGTACGCGGCGGCGGACGCGTCGCTGGCCCTGATGGCCGGGGAGCTGGGGCACACGGCGGACGCCCGCACGTTCGCGGCACGCGGCCAGTGGTACCGGAACCTGTGGGATTCCTCCATCAAGCAGTTCCGGCCGCGCACGACCGACGGCACCTGGCTGACGCCGTACGATCCCGTGGAGGCGGGCCATCAGTTCCATGAGGGCGGCGCCTACCAGTACCAGTGGCTGGTGCCCCAGGATCCGGCCGGGCTCGTGTCCCTGATGGGCGGCAAGCGGGAGGCCGAGAAGCGGCTCGACGCCTTCTTCGTGTACGACAGACTCCTCGAGGACCCTGCCAAAACCGCTCGCGAGGATTGGATCTCGGCACCGTACGACTACTACGGAAAGCCGACCTACAACCCGAACAACGAGCCCGATCTGCACTCCCCGTACATGTACTTGTGGGCCGGCGCACCTGCCAAGACGGCCACCGTCGTCCGCGCCGCGATGACGCTGTTCACGGACGGGCCCGACGGCATGACCGGCAATGACGACCTGGGCACCATGTCGGCCTGGTACGTCTTCTCCTCCCTCGGCCTGTATCCGACGACGAACGGTGGCGACTTCCTCGCCGTCTCCAGCCCCCAGTTCCCGTCGGCGGTCATCCGTATCGGCGACTACAGGGGCCAGCAGGGCGGCACCCTGACCGTCAAGGCACCGGGCACGAGCGACTCCCAACGCTATGTGAAGCGGGCGAAGTT
This sequence comes from Streptomyces cathayae, assembly GCF_029760955.1. Taxonomy (GTDB): domain Bacteria; phylum Actinomycetota; class Actinomycetes; order Streptomycetales; family Streptomycetaceae; genus Streptomyces; species Streptomyces cathayae. Next base: position 7,390,480 of record NZ_CP121682.1, on the reverse strand, counting down.
CGGTGGGAAGAACCTGCGCGCCACCTGGCTGGACTGGGACGCGGTCGCCAGGGGCGGTGACCTCGTCTTCGAGATGTCCGGCAAGCCGTCGGTCTGGGGTACGGGCAAGGGGGCGGAGCCGCCGTCCGTGAACCGCGCGGCAGCCGATTCCCGCCGACGCCTCGACGCGTCGCTCCGTACCGGATCCGATGTCCTGCCGACGGCCGACAGCGCCCAGCACGTCCGTCTGGGACTGGACGTGCTGGGCCAGTCCCCCGGCACGCTACGGGTGGGCGTCGGCGCGAAGGTTCCCCGGGGCTGGACCGTGAAGACCACCAGGCCCTTCTCGCTCGTGTCCCGGCGGCTGCCGGTCCAGCGGACCGCGGCGGTGGACGTGACCCTCCCGGCCAAAACCGCGCCGGGTTCGTACACCGTGCGGATCACGGCGGCCGCGAACGGTGTGGAGAGCGTGGAACGCGTCGCGACCATCGAGGTGCGCGCCGCGGCACGCTGCGCGGCGGACGTCGGTGAGGAGTGTGCCCTGGACCTCGGCAAGGAGGTGAACCACGACGGTACCGCAACCGTCGCGGCTTCCGGCGAGGGCGACTTCGACGGATCGGGGTGGAGCTACGACGGCGATCTGCTGCCCGCAGCAGGACCGGTCGTCTGGGACGGCGTGACCTACCACGCTCCCGATCCGTCCGGGACTGCCTCGAACTTCGTCGAGGCCCGCGGTCAGGCCCTGCTGCTCCCGGCCGGGTCGTACAGTTCGCTGCGCCTGGTCACCACGGCCCACCACGGCCCGGTGACGACCCTGCTCACAGTCCGCTACACCGACGGCACCACCGTCGAGGTGCCGGTCATCGTGGGCGACTGGGCGGGAGCGGCACCGCAGGGCAACTCCGTGGCGCTGGAGATGCCGCACCGGATCAAGCGCGGGCAGGGTGTGGACGGCCCGCCGGTGCGTCTGTTCGGTTCCTCCGCGGTGCTCGACGCCTCGAAGACCGTGCGTTCCCTCGGCCTGCAGAACGATCCTCGGGTACAGGTCTACGCGATCACTCTCAGTTGAATCGCTCTCCCTCGTGAACGAGGCGGAGTGCTGCCTGCCTCGTGGTGCCCGGGCCACGCTCAAGGGGCGCTACGGCGGCGTCCGGAAGGTTTCCGAACGGAATCGACACCGGCGACACCGACGGCACCGGCGTCTTCCTCGGCCTGGACCTCGGTAAGGGCGAACACCGCCTTGAAGTTCCCTCACGATCATGGACAGCGCGTGTTCACGTTGCGTGGCCGACAGGCCCGGCGCACCGCCGAGAAGGGCGGTGCGCCGGGCCTGTCGGGCTCAGCCGTGGGCTCCGTGCCGCCCGGTGGGCATCAGCGGTCCGACGCCGACACACCACCGGAGGAGCCCCGCGTCAGGGGAGGGTCCATTTCTGGTTGGGTCCGGTGTGGCAGGTCCACAGATGGACCGGCGTCCCGTCGTTCCACGTACCGCCCGAGGCGTCCAAACACTTGCCCGACTGCGGATTGCGGACCGTCCCGTCCGGCTGGGCCGCCCACTTCTGCGCACCCGTGCCGTTGCACGTCCACAACTGGACCCGGCTGCCGTCCGCACTCCCCCCACCGGAGACGTCCAGACACTTGCCGAGCGCCCGCAGCGTGCCGTCATCGGCGACCGTCCACCGCTGCGCGGCCGACGTGTTGCACGTCCAGACCTGCACACCCGTACCGTCCGCCGTGCCCGCGTTGTCCACATCCAGACACTTGCCGTTCACCCCCCTCACCTCACCCGTACGGGGATCGGACGGTGATCCGGACTGTTTGATCCGGATGTTGCGGAAGGACGCCTCGTCGCCGTCGCCGTGGTTCTGGAGTCCGATGTGGCCCTGCTTCAGGCTGCGCGCCGGGTCCGTGTTGGTGAAGTCGTTGATCTTCCGGCCGTTGAGGAAGATCTCGAGCCGCTCTCCGGTGACGCGGATCTCGTACGTGTTCCACTCCCCCGGCGGGTTCAGCGCGACGTCGCGTGCGGCCAGGTCGGCGGAGCGGAATCCGTACACCGCTCCCGTGGTGCGGTCGGCCGCGTCGGTGGCGTCGATCTGGATCTCGTAGCCGTTGTCCACCGCCGACCACGGGTCGTCGGACGCCGGGAAGCCCACGAAGACACCGGAGTTGTCGTCACCGCTCAGTTTCCAGTCCAGCTTCAGCGAGTAGTCGCCGGTGAACTCCTTCGCGTTGTACCAGAGCAGGCCCAGTCCGCCGTGCGAGGTGAGGGTGCCGTCGGCCAGGGTGAAGCCGCCGGGGCCCGCCTGCTTCCAGCCGGTCGTGGAGGTGCCGTCGAACAGGGGCGTGTAGCCGGTCTCCGGGCGGCAGTCGGCCTGGGTGGTGCCGGCGGCCCAGCGGATCCCTCCGAGCAGATGCCTGCGGAAGGCGGGGTCGGCGTAGGACTCCTCGGTGTGGCCGCCGCCGGTGTAGAAGGCGCGGCCACCGGCGTAGTCCTTGCACCAGGCGATCGGGTGGTCGCCGGACATGGTGCCGCCGGAGTAGCTGGACTCGTCCAGCGATGCCAGGACGTGGGCGGTGGTGCGGGGGTTGGTGCGGTAGTTGTACCACTCGTCGGTGCGCTGCCAGGTGCGGCCCAGGTGCGCGGTGGCGTCGTGCGCCCGGTCCTCGACCTTGACGGTCGCGGGCTGGATGGCGGGGTGGGACTGGAAGAGGGCGCCGGCCAGTCCCTCGTAGAAGGGCCAGTCGTACTCGGTGTCGGCGGCGGCGTGGATACCGACGTAGCCGCCGCCCGCGCCCAAGTACTGCTCGAAGGCGGTCTGTTGGGTGGGACCGAGGACGTCGCCCGTGGTCGACAGGAAGACCACGGTCCGGTACCGGGCCAGGTGGGCGGTGGTGAAGGCCGTCGGGTCCTCGGTGGCGGTGACGGTGAAGTTGTTCGCCGCCCCGAGGTCGCGCAGGGCCGCGATGCCCTCGTCGATCGAGGAGTGGCGGAAGCCCGCCGTACGGGAGAAGACGAGGATCTCGTACGCCGGGTCGGCCGTGGTGGTGACCGTACGGTCCGGGGCGTGCGCGGCGTGGTCGAAGGCGGGTGCGGCAGCGGAGGGGGCCGCGGCCTGGGGGGTCAGGCAGAGCAGGGCGCCGGCACACAGGCTGAGCGCCGTCTTGAGCGGGGTACGCATGGTGGGTCGCCTCCTTTCTACGGCAGGGTCCATTTCTGGTTGGGTCCGGTGTGGCAGGTCCACAGATGGACCGGCGTCCCGTCGTTCCACGTACCGCCCGAGGCGTCCAGACACTTGCCCGACTGCGGATTGCGGACCGTCCCGTCCGGCTGGGCCGCCCACTTCTGCGCACCCGTGCCGTTGCACGTCCACAACTGGACCCGGCTGCCGTCCGCACTCCCCCCACCGGAGACGTCCAGACACTTGCCGAGCGCCCGCAGCGTGCCGTCATCGGCGACCGTCCACCGCTGCGCGGCCGACGTGTTGCACGTCCAGACCTGCACACCCGTACCGTCCGCCGTGCCCGCGTTGTCCACATCCAGACACTTGCCGTTCACCCCCCTCACCTCACCCGTACGGGGGCCTCCGCCGGTGGAGGTGGTGAAGGAGAACTCGTCGACGTCGAACAGGGCGCCGCTGCCGCCCTTGAAGACGAGGTACAGGGTGGTGGAGCCGGCCGGCCGGCCGGTCAGGGACGTAGTGACGTCCTGGAAGGTCTCCCAGCCGCCGGTGACCGGCACGGTGGCCGTGCCGAGCAGGGTGCCGGCGGGGGAGCCGGCGCGGACCTCGAGGGTGCCGCCGCTGCCGCCCGAGGAGACCCGGGCGGTGAAGCCGGTGGCGTTGTCGAGGCTGTAGGGCGTGAAGGAGATCCAGTCGCCGTTGTGGATCTCGCCGACCGTCTTGCCGCCGTGCGCGGGCGTGTGGTTGATGACCTGGACGCCCGCGGAGTCGCCGTAGTGCTCGGCCTGGCGGTGGCTGGGCTGGGTGATGTGCTGGTCGTGGGCGGTGAGCGCGGGCTGTCCGCCCGCGCCCTTGTCGGTGTATTCGGCGTCGATGACGCCGAAGATGTTGGCGTTGGGGTCGTGTTCGCCGTCCGCCAGGGTCTGCAGGGTGCCGGTGCAGCCGGTGGCCGAGGTCTGCGGGTGTCCGTGGCTGTCGTGACCGATGATGAAGGTGACCTTCACCCTGGCGCAGTCGATCGTGCCGTCCTCGGGGTCGGTGACCGTCACCTTGAACGGGATGGCGGCGCCGAAGTCGTAGATCCGTCCGTCGGTGGGTGTGTCGAGCCGTACGGTCGGGGCGGTGTTGCCGACGGTGATCTGGACGGAGGCCGTGGCGGACTTGCCGGTGGAGTCGGTGACCTTCAGTGTCGCGGTGTACTGGCCGTTGGTGGTGTAGGTGTGGGACGGGTCGGGGGCCGTCGAGGTGGCGCCGTCGCCGAAGGCCCAGGCGTAGCCGAGCGCGTCGCCGTCCGGGTCCGAACTGCCGGCCGAGGAGAAGGCGACGGCGAGGGGTGCCCCGCCGGAGGTGACGTTCGCCTTGGCCTGGGCCACCGGGGCTCGCCCGCCGGTCACGTGCTCGATGCGGTACAGGGCCGAGTTGGCGTCGCCGTTGAAGTAGCCGGTGCCGTAGTCCAGGACGTAGAGGGCGCCGTCCGGGCCGAAGGCCATGTCCATCACCTGGGTGCCGCTCCAGGGGAAGGAGTTGATGGACTGCACGGTCCCGTCGCCGCCGGTCTCGATCCGCTTGATCCAGCGGCGGCCGAACTCGCCGGCGAAGAAGTCGCCGTCGTACTCGGCGGGGAACTTCACCTCGGAGGTGGAGTTCGCGTCGTACCGGTAGACGGGTCCGCCCATGGGCGACTCGGAGCCGTTGCCGAACTCGGGGACCGAACCGCCGTCGTAGGGGATCCAGGCGGGCTGGGCGGGGGGCAGCTCGGTCAGTCCGGTGTTGCGCGGCGAAGTATTCCTCGGTGCCGCGCAGTTGAAGGTCGCCCCGGTGGTTCCGGTGGCGAAGTCGTGGTCGACGTAGGCGTCGTTCTTGCCGGTGCAGTAGGGCCAGCCGAAGTTGCCGGCCTTGGTGATCCGGTTGAACTCGACCTGTCCGGCGGGGCCGCGGGAGGCGTTGGCGGTGCCCGCGTCGGGGCCGTAGTCACCGACGTAGACGGTGCCCGTGGCCTTGTCCACGCTCATCCGGAAGGGGTTGCGGAAGCCCATCGCGTAGACCTCGGGCCGGGTCCTGGCGGTGCCGGGTGCGAAGAGGTTGCCCGCCGGGATGCTGTAGGTCGCGTCGGGGTTCACCTTGATGCGCAGGATCTTGCCGCGCAGGTCGTTGGTGTTGCCCGAGGAACGCTGGGCGTCGTAGGCGGGGTTGCGCGAGGCGCGCTCGTCGATGGGGGTGTAGCCGTCCGAGGCGAAGGGGTTGGTGTCGTCGCCCGTCGACAGGTAGAGGTTGCCTGCCGCGTCGAAGTCGATGTCGCCGCCGACGTGGCAGCACAGGCCGCGGGAGGCGGGCACGTCGAGAATCTTCTTCTCGCTGCCGGTGTCCAGGGTTCCGTCGGACTTGAGGACGAACCGGGACAGCCGGTTGACGCCGTCGAACGGGGCGAAGTCGGATGCCGTTCCGTCGGCGGGCGCGTCGCCGGCCGGGGTGGCCGACCGGGGAGCGTAGTAGAGGTAGACGAAGCGGTTGGCGGAGAAGGCGGGGTCGACGGCCACGCCCTGCAGGCCTTCCTCGTCATGGCTGTAGACGTCCAGCGTGCCCGCGACGGTGGTGGTGCCGGCCGCGTCGGTCCGACGCAGGGTGCCGTCGCGCGAGGTGTGCAGCACCGAGCGGTCCGGCAGGACGGCCAGGGTCATGGGTTCGCCCGTTTCGGCGACGCCCTTGGCGAGGGTGACCTGTTGGAAGTCTTCGGCTGCCGCGGCCTCGGCCGCGCCGCCCGCGCCGGCCGGGGCGGGCGCGGGGGCAGCTGCGGCGGGGCCCATGGGCAGAGCCAGGCCCACCGCGCAGGCCATGGCTGTCAGCAACGTACGGACACGTCTGTGTCCGAGCGATCTCGTGCGCACAGGAGTCTCCAGGACTATGGGGGTTGCGGCGGCCCGAGGGCCTGCCGTGAGGAGTCCGGGCGCGCGCCGTCGCGCCGTCGAGCACCGGTCCCTTCACCCGAACGGGCTCATGACCGGTTCATTTCAAGGAAGTTAGCGGGCCTCGCGCGAACGCGTAACCCCTTTCGCGTCCGATCCCTCGTCTTCTTCCACATGTGAGACAAAGTGCCGGCGTCGTCATGCTGGGGCTTTCGGGGGGCGGACAGTCACGCAGGGAACTTCCAGCGACTGCTCAGCCCGCCGCGGGGCGCCCTCGCAGGGCTCCGGCCCGCTGATGGGCCCGGAGCGGCGAAGAGCAGTACCGGCAAGGCGGTTCCCGGGAAGCCGAGAAGCACGCCGGACGCTGTTGATCCCGCTCTCCTGGAAGCCGGCGATGCTCTCGGGCATGGGGGCGTGGTCGAGGCCGAGCGGTATCTCCGTGTGGTGGTCGGCGTCCGTGCTGCCGGTGCCGGTTCCGTTCCAAGTGCTTCTGGTTCCAATCCAGTTGCCGGGCCGCAGTGTGAAACGGCCGCCGTCCGCGTCGACGATCCGGCGGCCCCGTGTGCTGAGTGTCGCCGTCCCGTTGTCCGCGGGAGCGGGCGCCGGCAGGAGGACGGTGGTGAGAACCGCCTTGGCCGAGGAGCCGCGCACGGCCACCCGGTCGCCTTCCCGTCGTCATCACACGGAAGGGGCTGTCATGACAGCATCAGAATGCGGCTTGGGGGGGGCGACATGGTCCGGGTATCTCGTCCCCTTCCGGCAGGCGGTTTCGGCCGGTGTGCTGGTCGGCTGAACCGTCGGAGCACCCCGCGCGTAGAGGAGAACAGACGGCCGCTCACCCGGGCGGCCCATTTGCGTCGCACCAATCGTGCAAGGAGTACGCAGCGATGAGCACCGACCGACTGAGCGACCGGCTCGCCGGCCACCAGCCTCTCGTCCTGGGGTTGTTCCGTATCGTCCTCGGCCTGCTGTTCACCAGCGAGGGCGCCGCCACGCTCTTCGGTGTACTGGGCAGGCAGGCCAGCCCCACGGGTGACTGGCCGTTCTGGTACGCCGGTGTGATCGAGCTCGTCTGCGGTGCCCTCATTCTCCTCGGAGTCGCGACCCGCAGCGCGGCGTTCCTCAGCTCGGGGGCCATGGCTTTCGCCTACTTCACCGAACATCAGAAGGACGGTGCCTTTCCTCTGCAGAACGGCGGCCTGGCCCCGGCATTGTTCTGCTGGGGTTTCCTTCTCCTGGTCTTCTTCGGGCCGGGCTCCCTGACGCTGACGGGCCTGCTCCGCCGGCAGTCCGCGCCGAGTGCCGCGTCCCCGGGGGCGCGGGAGGTCCCCAGGTGGGGCAGGGAGTGACGGGCCCCGTCACCCGGATGCCGTCGGGTCGTCCGGCAGGGCGAGGTGCGCCAGGTCTCCCGGCGGCGCGCTGCGGACCGGCCAGAGCGGTGCGGGCGTGCCGTCGGCGACCGCGGCAGGCGCGTCGGTGAGGTTCATACGGTCACGAAGGCGGCCGTAGAAGTCCATCGGGCCGAGCCGTACGGCACGCAGTCTGCGCGGTGCGGCGTAGACGCCGATCCAGTCACCGGGGCCGATCACGCCGCGGAGCTGGCCGTCGATGCTGACGGCGGCACGGCCCGAGCGCTCCAGCACCCGCAGCCCGACGGGCTCGTCCGGGGCGGCGACGACCGACCGGTTGAACGTCATGTGCGGTGCCACCGGTGTGAAGACCAGTGCCTCGGTGCCCGGCGAGACCACGGGGCCGCCGGCGGCGAAGCTGTAGGCGGTCGAGCCCGTGGGCGTGGCCACCAGCAGCGCGTCGGCGGAGTACGAGGCCAGCAGCCGGCCCGCGATGTAGACCCCGACCGAGATCTGCCGGTCCCTGGCGAGTTTCTCCAGTACGACGTCGTTGAGGGCGGTCACGTCCAGCGGGACGCCCCACTCGCCGCCCGTCTCGCAGTCGGAGCGCACGCCGGTCGGGGGCAGGAGCGGGCCTCGGCCGTAGCTCATGAGCGCCTCGATGTCCGAGGGCACCTCCAGGCGGCACGAGGCACGCATGGTCAGCAGCATGCGTTGCTCCACGTCGAGCCGGTCGTCGTGCACGGCGTCCAGCGCCGTACGCACCATGGTCATGGGTACCTCGGTCAGGAAACCCACGCGGCCTAGGTCGACACCGAGGACCAGCGCGTCGATGGCGGCGGCGAGCCGGGCCCCGCGCAGAAAGGTGCCGTCCCCGCCGAGGGTGACGACGAGGCCGGGGTCGCCGGCCGCCGCCACTTCCTGCCGGGCGCTGCGCCGTTCGCCGTCGTTCCACACGTCGATGTCCTTGCAGGCGACGGCATGTTCGGCGCACCATGCACGGACCGTGCGGGCCGCCTCCGCGGCTTCGGGACGTCCGCCGTGTACGACCATGCCGACCCGGTCCACCGCCATCTCCGCCTCCTGGACGTCCGCTCGCCCCGACGGGGCGTGGGGCTCCATCCTGGCCAGGCGCGCGTCGACCGGGCGCCGCACCACGCCGCGACGGCCCGGTACCGCGCTCGCGGTACCGGGCCGTCCGGGTGGTGCGGTGGCTCGTCAGCCCTGGCGGGCCTTGAACCGCGGATCCTTCTTGTTGATCACGAAGGTCACGCCCCGTCGGCGCACCACCTGGGCGCCGGGCCTGGACTTCAGCGAGCGCAAGGACTTGCGTACCTTCATCACGGTCTCCTTCCGCGGGACTGCACGAGGGCGAGGGAGGCGGGTGTCATCGTTCCTCACGGAAGAGGACGTGCTCTCCGGCGACCGGATCGTACTTGCGCAGGACGAGCCGGTCGGGGTCGTTCAGACGGTTCTTACGGGTCACGTAGGTGACTCCCGTACCGGCTGCCGACTTCAGCCTGACGACGGGCCGCGCTGTGCTGCGTGCCATGAGGTGCTCCTTCCGCTTGACTCGGGCATGCCGGCATGGGGGTGGAACGGCGTCGGCGGGCGGGATATTCCGGTACGGGCCCTGGCGCTGGTCCTGGCGATGACCGGCCCGGGTTCCTGGTCGGTGGACCGTGCCGTGGGCGCGGACGCGATATGTCCGGAGCTGCCCGGACTCTGGCCGCGGCGGCCGTCGCCGTGGCATCTGATCCACGCCCGGTTCGTCCTGATGCACCTGCCCGACCGCCTCGGCACCCGCTCCGCGTACCGGCGCGCCATGGACGCCATGTGGCACCTCGCGGTGTCTCGGCGGGGGGCGGCTTCCGGTCCTCGCTGCTCAGGGCACGGGCGAGCGGCAGCTTCGAGAGGGCCAGCACGCCCCCGACGATGAGTGCGACACCGAGCAGTTGGAGCGGGAGCCACCAGCCCCCGCGCACGTACTCGGCGTAGATCGTGATTCCGAGGGCCAGGCTCACACCGGCGTCACCGAGTGTGATCGCGGGCTGGGACGTGACGAGTGGTCCGGCCTGCATCGCGTTCTCGAGGAAGAACAGGGCGGCCGCGCCGAAGAGGGCGAAGCCGTAGGTCTGCCAAGTGGTGAGGAAGGCGGTGACACCGCCGTCGTCGAGTGTGTGCATCGATGTCTTCATCAGCGCCGCCGTCACCGCGTACGAGACGGCGGTGGCCAGCCCGAAGCACGCGGCACGCCCCCGGCCCTCCGGCCTGCGGAGTCCGGTGAGTACGAGGCCGACGAGCAGGGCGGTGCACACGGCGAGTGCCGGGAGCCATCGGTCCATGGGCGCATGGGTGCGGTTTCCCGCCGGTGAAGCAGCGAGCAGGGCCACGGCGAGCCCTGTCACCACGGCGCACACCGCCGCCCAGCCGGAGCGGGAGAGCCCCCCTTGGAGCAGCAGCGTGGCGATGACCAGGGCGAGCGGCAGTTCCAGTACGAGGAGCGGCTGAACGATCGTCATCGGTCCCGTCGCGAGGGCCACGGCCTGACAGGCCGCCGCGGTGATGACGGCGGAGATGCCGATGAGCCAGACGGGGCGCCGCAGCAGATCGAGCATGAGTCCCGCCCGCAGCTTGTCGGAGCGTGGAACGCCCAGGGCCGCCTTGCGCTGGAGGACGGTCGCGAGGGCGTTGCTCAGTGCTGCACCCACCGCGAACAGGACCGGCAGCAGGATGTCCACCGTGGGAGTCCTCCGGAACGACGAGACGGCCCCCGCTCCTTGCCATGGTGACCCGCCCGTCAGGTGGGCGCACACTCCATCACCCTTGTGAGGGTGCGTGACGGGGGCGACGGGGAGGGAAGGCTTCGCGGCCGTGACGACAGCGACCGGCATTCCGCGTGGAGGACGTTCGTACGGGTGGGTGGGGGGGCTGGCGGGCGCGGTGCCGGCCGCGTCGGTTGCGTCGGCCGCTCTGGCGGTGGCGGGCCGCTGCGGGCATGGCGGTGCTTCTCGTGGAGGCGGTCAGGCGTCGGTCTCGTCAAGTGACGCGTCCCGCCGCGGTGCCGCGCATCCCCTCATCACGAGCCAGCCGGCGGCCGCGCCGACCGCGTACCAGAACAGGTCCGGTGCGTTGAACGTGGAACCGAGGACCAGACGGGCGGCGGTGCTGTGCCGTGCGAGCTCCGCCGGCAGCCCGGTGAGTTGCAGGAATTCGATGCCCCAGCTGACGGCCAGCGCGACTCCGGCGGCTCTCGGCGGCGTCGTCCGTGGTGCGACCAGGACGACGAGGGCGAGCATCAGGAGGGTGTACAGGGCGTCCCCGCCGTACTTGGCCACGTCTCCCGTCGCCACGGCCCTGAGCCCCAGTCCCGCGCCGATGACGACCGGCACGGCCACGGCCGCCGCGAGGCGCCTCCGTATCGCATTGCCCTGGGTGCCGTCGGAGGTTCGGAAGTCGGATGCCATGGACGTCATTCTGCTGGTGCCCCGTGCTGCCCCGGTCCGTGACCCGGACGCGCCGAGGGAGCCGGTCCTGTCAGCCCGGCCGTACGGCACGGGGTTGTCTGGTCGTGGAAGGTCCGCTCCGCCCGCTGACGGCGGCGTCCTTCCTGCTGAACCCGTGCTCGCCGTTCCGGTTCCCGCCGGGGGCTTTCTCCGCTGCCCGGCTCCGCCGCGAGCTGCGGAGCATCCGTTGAATCCCGACACCACCCCGGAAACCTTGTCGCTGCCCGGTCACGGATCGCCGTGGTGGGCGAGACCGTCGGCACCCTGACGTCCGCCGCGTGGGCCGCCTCCCTCTCGGCGCTCGGGCTGCTCGACGAGGCACGACCGGCAGTTGCTGCGGGACCTCGCCGACCGGCCACTGCTGCGGGAGGAGCAGGGTGCTCCCGTACCGTCCGTGTCGCGTTCCCTGTCCGCCGGACAGGCGGGGCCTCGCCTTCCGGGTCGGTGGACGCTCGGGGTTCCGCCCCGAGCGGCACGACCGCCTTCACGGGTTCGAGTTCGCGCCGGGCCGCTGCGGGGTGGCCGGGGCGGTCACGCAGGGGCAGCGGCAGCGCCTGCGGCAGGGTGTCCTTGGCGTAGTCGCGCGCCTGCTCGTCCTCGTTGCGGGGCCGGGGCGGCGAGGGGCCCGGCGAGGGCGCAGCCGGGCGCGCGGCCGTACTGCCCGTCCCGGTCGGCACCTGGGCGGTGTTCACCGCTTCGGGGCCGGTCCCGGAGGCCATCCGGTATCTGTGGTGGGACGTGTTCACTGAGTGGTTCCCATCGGACCCGTACCGCGGTCGGCCTGGCCCGGAGAGCACCGAAGCCGAAGCCGAGGCCGAACTGTGGGTGTCGGGGAGCGGGAGGGCCGGTGGGCCCCATCGGTCGGGTCCGGGTCCGGGTCCGGGTCCGGGTCCGGGTCGGTCAGGTCCTGGCCGGTGGGGCCTCCTCGTCGGCGGCGGCTCCCCAGGCGTGGGCGCACAGTGCCTGTTCGACCAGGTCGGTGTAGACGGCCGCGGCGAGCCAGGACCGGGCGAAGCGGCCCGTGTCGGCCGGGAGCAGACGGCCGAAGGTGTCTCGGGCGCGGTCCGCGGCGGCGGCGTGGAGGTCGTCGAGGAGGTCGGCCGCCGTGGCGAGGCCGAGACGGCGCAGTCGGGCGGAATCGCCCGGTGCGTTCCCGGCGAGAGTGAGGACCCGGCGGCCCCCCGGCACCGCCTGGTGGACGCGGCGGCGCAGCAGGTGCAGCGGGGCCTCGTCCCCGGTGGCGGCGTCCGTGGCCGGTGGCGCGAGGGCCCCAGGGGGCAGATCGGCGTGCTGGAGGCGGTCCAGGCCGAGGTCCACCCGGGCCGCGGGGTCGGTGGGGTGTTCGGTGGCGAGCAGCAGGGCACGGGGATGCGGTCCGGGCACCAGGCGTGCGACGATCCGCAGCCGGCTGCCACCGGCGGCGGCGAGCAGGCGGAGGTTGTCGCGGCAGGGCAGTGCGGGGTCGTCGTGGGCGGTGGTCAGGCGCAGGGGCACGCCCGCGCAGTCGGCGAGCAGACAGTCGCCCGTCGCCTCGCGCACCGTGCCGGTGAGGGTCACCTCGAGGAACAGCAGGTCCTGCGCGCCGCTCAGTGCCCGGGTCACTTGTTCGGCGGGGGGCACGGCCCACAGCCGGTCCAGCGGTGCGTCGCGCCAGGCCGCGCCGGACGCGCGGACCGCCCGTACGCCGGCGCCCGCGCCGAGGCGGCCGGCCGGGGAGACGGTGGCGCCGGACACGGCCAGCCCGGCACGGGACAGTTCACGGTGGGTCAGGGCGGTGTCGCCGATGCGTACGGCCCGGTCGGCGGCGCCGGTCGCCCGGGCGGGTCCGCCGGGTGCCACGTCGGACACCGTGTACAGGCGTCCGTCGGCGTCGGCGGTCCAGGTGACCGCGCCCGCGTAGCCGGTGGCCGTGAGGACGGGTTCGGAGAAGATCCCGTACAGGCGCAGGGAGCCGTCGGGGCGGTACGGCTGCCGGGCCGTGCCCCGCAGGTCGGTCAGTTCGCGGCCGGTGGCGTGCGGGAGGCGGTGGGCGACGCCGAGGACACCGGCGAGCGCGTCGGCGAGGCCGGTGAGCCGGTAGGCGGGGTCGGCGGTGCGGGCCGCCCGGACCGCACTCACCACGGAGACGGCCGCGGCGCAGGCCCGTGGGAGACCCGCGAGGCGGGCGGTGTGCGCGGCGTGCAGAAGCTCCGCCTGGAGCACGGCACCGGAGCCGTCCGTACCGGCCTCCAGGACGGCGGCGGCCGCGTCGAACACCGCGCGGGCGGCGGCGTGCTGGGCGGGGGTCGCGGTCTCGGGTTCGGACTCCGCGTTCGGACGGTCCGCCTGTGCCGTCCCGTCCCGGGTGCCGGTGGCCCCGTCGGGATCCGGGTCCCGGTCCGCGGTGCCGTCGGCGACCGGCGCCGCCGAGGCGGCCGCGGCGCGGTGCAGGCAGGCGGGGGCCAGCAGACATCCGCAGCGGATCGCGTCCGCGCCGGTGACCGCTCCACTGGGTGCGTGCAGGACGACGTCGGTCTCGTCGTCGACGGAGATCCGTACGGTGTCGCCGTCCCGGGTGACCGGACGCGCCAGGAGCTTGGTGACGCCCGCGTCGAGGCGCTTGCGGAGCCGGGCCGAGAGCGCCCCGACGAGTTCGGCGGTGACGGACGGGACGACCGGAGGGAGGTCCGGGCTCATGCGATCTTCTCCCCTACCCAGCGGGCGAGTTCGAGCGGACTAAGGGCGGCGACGGGCATGCCCGCGGCGACGAGCCGACCGGCGACCCCCGTGGAGTAGCGGGGCCGGCCGGTGTCGTCGAGGCTCGCGCAGCCCAGGACGTGGCAGCCGGCCGAGACCAGCGCGCGGACCTCGGCGAGCAGACCGCCGAGCGGATAGCCCTCCTCGAAGTCGCTGACGACCACGACGAGGGTGCGGGACGGCACGGTGACGAGCTCACGCGCGTGCCGCAGGCCGGCGGCGATGTGGGTACCGCCGCCGACGCTGACCTCCAGCAGCAGGGACAGCGGATCGTCCACGTGCCCGGTGAGGTCGATGACCTCCGTGGAGAAGGCCAGGAAGTGGGTGGAGAGGGTCGGCACCCCGGCCAGCACCGAGGCGGTCAGCGCGGCCCACACCGTGGACGCCTCCATGGAACCCGACACGTCCGTGACCAGGATCAGCCGCCAGTCGGCGGCCCGGCGGCCCCGGGTGCGGAAGACCGGCCGTTCGGGGATCACCCGTACCGTTCCGTCCGGGCCGCGGCGCGCGGTGGCGAGGTTGGCCCGCAGGGTGCGGGGCAGGTCCAGGCCGCCGCCGGGCCGTCTGCTGGGGCGGGGCAGGGTCGTGCCGTGCAGGGCGGGGCGCAGCCGGGTGGCCAGTTGCCGGGCCAGCGCGTCGACCAACCGCCGTACGAGCGGACGCAGTGCGGCCAGCCGGGCCTCGGGCAGGCCGCCCGCGTGCCGCAGTACGGTGCGCAGCAGGTCCACCGAGGGGCGCGCCGCGTCCGCGTCCAGTTCGGTGAGGACGTCGGTGCGGCCGGACGCGGCGGCCGCCGCCAGGACCTCCTCGCGGATACCCGGCCCGAACAGCGCGGCCAGTTCCTCCGACCATTCCCGCACCCCGGGATACGGCGCCTGGCGTCCCCCGCCGGTTCCCCGGCCCGCGAGACTGCCCCGGCTGCCCTCACCGCGTCCGCTGCCGTACAGCTCGTCCAGCGCGGTCGCGAGCGGCGCGGCGGACGACGGCAGCGTGTCGGTACGACGGCCGAGGAGGAGGCGCCAGCGGTCGGCGGGAGCAAGGAAGGTGTCCCCGGCCCCCGCCGGGTGGACCCCGCCCACCAGGGCGCCCCCGGGTCCGGGCCGCACCACGGCACCCGGTGCGGTGCGCGCGTCGCGCCCCTGTCCTCGTGGCGCCGTGACGGCCGGCCCCGACGGCACCGCGCCCCGTGTCCCGGACGGCGCCGTGGGACGCACCCCGGGTTCGGACACCGCATCCGCCCCGGGGCCCGTTCCGGGCGAATGCGCAGTGTCTTCCGCACCAGGCCGGGCGGTCCCTTGCGGTCCCGGCCGCGCCGCGGGGCCGGGCCTGGTGTCCGGTTCGGGGCCGGCAGCCGCTGCGGGGCGGGTTGTGACACCCGGTTCGGGCGCCCGTCCGGGCTCCGGCGGGGGCTGTGGCACAGCGCTCGGCGTGTGCTGCTGCGGGGCGTCGCTCCCCGGGTTCCGCGGTGTGCCGTCCGGCGGGGTGTCTTCGGCCGGAGCCGGGGAGGGATCCGTCACCAGGCCCAGTGACCGCAGCCTCTCGCGGGCCGTGAAGTCCGCCGCGGTCCAGGCGGCGAGTGCGGCCGGGTCGACGCCGTCGGTGTCGGCGATGTGCGCGGTGCCGAGGCGCTCGTCGACGGCGGCGAGGAGCCGGTCGCGGGCCGCGGGGCTCAGGGTGTCGAAGCCGCCGCGCAGCGCGGGGAGCCGGTCGAGGAACTCCCGGTCGGGCAGCTCGGTCACCCGGGTGAGCAGGGGCTCCAGCGCGGGCTCCGCCGTCTCCAGCAGCGGGCCCGCGGCGGACAGCAGTCCGCCGATCCGGGCGGTGAGCGCGGTACGGGAGTCGGGGTCGGTGGCCCCGTCGATCCAGGAGGCCACGCGGTCGCCGAAGGTCCGCGCGTCCTCGTGCCCGAGCAGGACGCGGACGGCTCCGGCGGCGCCGCGCATCAGCGGGGAGCCGTC
The DNA here is from genome assembly GCF_029760955.1 of Streptomyces cathayae. Classification (GTDB taxonomy): domain Bacteria; phylum Actinomycetota; class Actinomycetes; order Streptomycetales; family Streptomycetaceae; genus Streptomyces; species Streptomyces cathayae. The sequence goes on along the minus strand of NZ_CP121682.1, from coordinate 7,374,870 downwards.
GGCGGACAGGCGGTCCAGGGCGTCGGCGAGCCGGATGCCGCCCAGCAGGTCGGCCCGGTGGGCGAGTTCGAGCAGGGCGTGGGCGTCGGCCAGGTCCTCGGATCCGGTCAGGCCGTCCACCTGCCGTACCGCCGCCGCGGTGAGCAGTTGCCCGACGGCGGCCGCCCGGGCCTCACGGTCCGTGTCGCAGCCGAGGCCGGGTACATGACCGGCCCGCAGCCGGTCGAGCAGGGCCAGGCCGGCGAGGAGTTCCGGCAGGGTTCCGGCTCCTGGCAGGACGTCGGCGACATCGCCGAGCCGTTCGTCCGCGAGCCCGTTCAGGCCGCACTCCGCCGCCTGTACGAGCCCTTCGAGGGCCTGCGCGGCCGTCGGCCCGCCCTCGTCGCGCTCCTGGTGCCTCCGTTCCCGCAGCACGCCTTCGGCGGCCTGCGCGGCGGTGACTCCGCGGATGCCGGCCGCGGTGAGCACGGCCGCCGTGGCGGGTGTCCAGCGCACCTCCCAGCGGGAGGTGCGGGCTTCGGCGCCGCCCGCGCCGACGACCTCCCTGGCCTCCCCGTAGGGAACCCCGCACACCGCCAGCCGGCGCAGCAGCAGTTCACGGCGCCGGTCCAGGTCGGAGCGCAGCGGGTCCAGCCGCAGGTCCCGTGCGGGACCGGGGCTGTGGCCGTCCGTCTCCGGGCCGGGCAGGCCCAGCAGCGCCGCCTCGGCCTCGACCGCGGGGGCGAGGCCGCTGCGCGGCGCCCGCGCGGCGGGGCGCCCGCTGCGGGTGCCGACGAGGACGCGTTCCATCGCCCGCGCCACGGCCCGTCCCCTCCCGTACGGCTCCCCCTGCGCGAGCACCGTCTGTACGGCCTCGACCAGTTCGCCCCGGCCGGCCGCGGGCAGGCCGCGCAGCCGGGCGAGGTCCGAGGCGAGCCGGCTGATCTCCCGTGCGTCGGCGGGTCCGGAGGGGTGTCCGAGTCCGCGCAGTTCGGCGCAGATGCGTACGGCCGCCCGGGTCAGCGCCTCCTCGAGTGCCTCCGGGTCTCCCCCCGCGCGCAGGACCATGTCCTGCCACTCGGGGTCCCGGATGCCCGCCGGGTAGCCGGACCGCTCGTCGAGGAGCGCGTAGGTGTACGGGATCAGCGAGGTGGTCCACCCGGGCCTCCCCGGGTCCCGGTCCGGTGCCGTGTCCTCGCCGGCGTCCGGCCGCAGCAGCGCCGGGGCGTGGAAGGCTCCCACCACCGCGGCGGCCCGCTCGCCCCGTGCGGTGGCTTCGGCGAGCCGGGCCCGCATCCAGCTCTCACGCCGCAGGTCCAGTTCCGGCACGCCGCCCGAGGCGGCCGCGTCCTCCCGCAGGGCCCACCCGGTGAGCAGGGCGGCCCGGCGCAGCGCCTCGGGCGGGGAACCGGGGGCGGTCGCCTCCACGAGCCGGTCCCACAGGTCGTCCCCCGGGCGGCCCGTCAGGCGGGAACGCACCGCGGTGGCGAGCCCGGGGCCGCCGGCCCCCGTCGCGGCGGCCCGCCGTCCCTCGGCCCAGGCGGGGTCGGCGAGCGGCAGGTCGCAGGCGACCACCGGTACGTCGTGCCGGGCGGCCCAGCGCACGGCGGCCAGTTCGGGCGAGAAGTCGGCGAACGGGTAGAACGCCGGTCCCCCGCCGCCCCCGCCCCCGTCGACGGGGGCGGCGGCGAGCGCCACCGGGGCCCGTGTCTCCTCGTGTCCCAGCCAGGGCAGCCACTGCTGCATCTCGGCGGGCAGTTCGACGAGCAGCACCTGTGGCTTCGCCTCGTCCAGCAGCGCGGGCAGGGCCGCGGCCAGGGAGGGCGCGTGGTGCCGTACGCCGACGAGGTAGGGCGCGGACGGGCCGGTGAGGGCGGCGAGCGCCTCGTCGGGCGGGACGGGCGGGCCCTCGTGGGCGGCCCGGTGGGAGAGGGACACGGCGGTCAGCCCTCCAGGACCGTACGCAGGTCCCACAGGGTGCGCCAGGTGGCGGACCCCTGTTCGGCGCGGCGCCGGACGGGTCCGTCCCAGTAGCCGCGCAGCCGGGCGGCGTCGGCGGGGTCGTCCTTGCGGACCACGCCGAGCAGATGGCCGGGCAGCAGTCCGAGCACGTCGCGGTCGCCGGGGAAGTACGCCGCGGCGAGGGCGAGCGCGCCGGCCACGGACACGGCCTCCGCAGTGCTCATCACGGTCGAGGGCCGCTCCACCTCCCAGCCCTCCGCCGACCGGCCCTCGCGCAGGTCCCGGAACGCGGTGACCAGGGCCTCCAGGACGGCGTCGTCCACCTGGAACGGTGCGCCGGCCCGCTCCACGGACGCCCGCGCCTGGCCGCGCACCAGTGCGGTCTCCGCGTCGAGGTCCCCGATGGGGCCGACGGTCTCGAAGTTGAAGCGGCGCTTGAGGGCCGCGGACATCTCGGAGACGCCCTTGTCGCGGAGGTTGGCGGTGGCGATGAGGTTGAAGCCGGGCGCGGCGTGCGCCAGGGCGTCCTCGCCGCCGGCCAGTTCGGGGACGGCGATCCGCCGTTCGGAGAGCAGCGACACCAGCGCGTCCTGCACTTCGGGCAGGCAGCGGGTGATCTCCTCGACGCGGGCGACGGCGCCCCGGGACATGGCGGTCAGCACGGGCGAGGGCACGAGTGCCTGCCGGGTGGGGCCCTGCGCCAGCAGCAGCGCGTAGTTCCAGCCGTACTTGAGCTGGTCCTCGGTGGTGCCGGCCGTGCCCTGCACGACCAGGCCGCTGGTGCCGCACACGGCGGTGGAGAGCAGTTCGGACAGCATCGACTTGGCGGTACCGGGTTCGCCGACGAGCAGCAGACCGCGCTCACCGGCGAGGGTCACCACGCACCGCTCGACCAGCGCCCGGTCGCCGACGAACTTGTCCTCGATCACCAGTCGGCGCGGCACCCCGTCGGGCGCTTCGGCGTCGTCGGGCAGCTTCAGGGCGCCGCCGGCGCTGCCCATGACGAAGGTGACGACCGCGCGGGGGGTGAGCCGCCAGGCGGGCGGGCGCGGTCCGTCGTCGTGGGCGGCGAGGAAGGCGAGTTCGGTCGCGTACCGGTCCTCGGGCGGGACGATCTGGCGGGCCGGGGAAGGGGGCAGGGCGGTGGTCATCGGTGCGGGTTCTTCCGGGCGCGGGTGGACGGTGGTCACGGGTGGACCCTGCTTTCTGCGGGCCCCGCAAGGCTCGTGGTCATCGGCGGCGGCCCTTGCGGGTGGCGCGGGTGGTGAGTTCCTCGTAGGCGGGCGCGTCGTTGGCGCGGACGCGGTCCCATGCGCGCCGGAACAGTTCGGGTACCGGCAGCAGCGGCACCGCGGGGGCGTTGCCGCGCACCGGGTAGAGGTCCTGCTTCCAGATCTCCACCGGCAGGGCGGGGGACTTCAGGTCCAGCCAGCCGCAGGGCAGGAAGAGGGTGCGGCCGGCCCGGGACCGCTTCGCCTCGACGACCAGCCCGGTGGCCGCCGCCAGTTCGGCGCGTGCCTTCTTCATGCGGGCGGGCTTCCAGCCGGTCCGGCGGACGCAGTTGCGGTCCGTCGGGTCGGGCAGGGCGAGCAGCTGGAGGTAGAGCCCCGCCGCGTCCTCGCCCAGGCCGTTGGCCTCGGCGACCTCCGTGACCAGTTCGGGCACGCTGACGGACGGGGCATGGGCGTACCCGGTGGGGTCCGCCGGGTCCGTTCCGGCCGCGACGGCGCGGGCGAGTTCGTCGTCCAGGACCGCCCGCAGTGCCCGCATTCCGTCGCCGCGCGCGGTTCCGACGAGTCCCTCGACGAGACCGAACACGGGGTCGTCCGCGCGGACGAGGGCGGCGGAGCGGACCAGGACGGTTTCCTGGTCGCCGTGCCAGGGACGCAGTACCAGCGCCTCGCCGACGGGTGTCAGGCCGTCTGCGCCGGCGCCGCCGGTGGCGGGCAGTCCGTACGCCTTGCGCAGTTCGACGGCGGTCGACGAGCCCTTCTCGGTCCATTCCAGGCCGAGGTCGAGCAGCAGCCCGGGGTCCGCGAGGCGGCGGCGCAGCGCGGCCAGTCCTTCCGGCAGCGTGGCGCGCAGCGGGTGCCCGTACGGCAGCGAGTAGGCGAGCCCGGCCAGGGAGGACACGGCGCGTGCCAGGTCGTACCGTCCGGGCAGCGCCGCGGGGTCCTCCGGTACGAGGTTGCCGTCCTTGTCGAGCCGCTGCACCGTGGTGCGGCTGAGCCAGGGGGTGCGGCGCGGGTTGAGCATCTCCTCGACGGATCCGGTCGGCACTCCCGGCAGGGCGATGTCGCCGACGAGGTCCTCGGGGAGACGGACGACGCCGTCGAGGCGCTCGGCCCACACCCGGCCCGCCGCGCCCGTGTCCGGTCCGGTCGTCCACAGGTCACCGGGGTTCGCCGGCAGCAGGGCGCCGACCAGGGCCGCCCGGTCGCCGGGCTCCAGCGAGCTCAGCAGCGCGTCGCCGAGCTGCTTCTGCCGTGGCTTCAGGGCTGTCGCGGCGCTCACCTCGTCGGTGAGCTGCGTCGGCTTCCCCGCGAGCAGCAGGGCGGCCTGCACCGGCCCCAGGCCGCCCCGCGTGGCGGCGGCCAGCGCGGCGGGTGCCTCCGGCTGCCAGGGTGCGGGGCCCTTGTCCCGGATCAGCCCCGTCACCGCCGCCAGCGTGTCGGCCGGGAACACCGGCGGGTGTGCCGCCTCCCGGGCCGAGGTGAAGTGGGCCACGGCGCCGAACGTGCCCGCCGGATCGTGGTCCAGGGCCAGCCAGTTCACGCGGTCGTGGCGGTGGTCGACGCTCTGACAGCCGAGGACGACGACGGTGCGGCCGTCGCGGCGCAGCACCTGACCGGCGCGGTCCTGCTTGCCGCGCGGCTCGCTCAGCACGACCTCGCGCAGCGCGGCTCCGGGTGCGGCCAGCGGGCCCTCCGTGATCGCCTCGAAGAGCAGCAGCAGTGCTCTGCGGTGTGCCTCTGTCAGGGTGGGGGCGGCGGCGCGGTAGGCGAGCGGGCGCAGCGCGTCGAGCAGGGAAGGCCAGGCGGGGCCTCCGGCGGGGACGGTGCGCTCGTCGCTGCGCCATCCGTCGTCGGGGCCGGTGAGGCGGGCGTTGCCGGGCAGGGCCTTGCCGTCGGCGGGCTTCCCGGTCAGGACGTGGTTGACGGCGCGGATCTGGCGCAGCACGCTCCACCGCTGTCCGCCACCCCACCAGCCGTACTGCCCGGCGAGGCCGGCGGTCGCCTCGCGCAGCGTCTGGTCGTCGCCGTCCTCGGGACGGTAGTCGGCGAACATGCCCAGAACCCACTGGGACCGGGCCCTGGGCCGCTCCGCCGGAGGCTCGACGAACGCGGCGACGGACTCGGCGAGTCGCAGCACCGCGTGCACCAGGGAGGTGACGCCGGTGAGCACCCGGGGCTCGGTGAGGTCGGGCAGGGCGCGGGAGACGGCCTTGCGCAGGACCTCCTGGGCGCTCGGGACGGCGGGGTTGCCGGTGGTGGCCGCCTGGCCGCCCCCGCCCCCGTTCCCGGAGGCCGCGTTCGCCCGCTCGGCCGCCGCCACCTCGGCCTGCCGCTCCGCCAGGACACGGGCCCCGGCGCGCAGCAGCTCCTCCGCCTTCTCGTCGCTCAGGGTCCGCAGGATCGCCGAAGCGCTCTCGTCGCGCGGGCGCAGCGCGTGCCAGAAGTCGACCGGCGGAACGAGTGGTGTACCGGCCGCGAACTCGCCGCCGCGCTGCAGCGGTGTCAGCCGGCCCAGTTCCCGCACACCGGTGGTGTCGTCCGTGGTGTACAGCGTGACCTGGCGGTGCTGGGCGACGACGAGGGGCTCGACGCCGCCGGGCAGCCGCAGTACGCCGAGCGGTATGCCCGGTATCCGGTTGTCCGCCGACAGGGTGGCGGTTCGGCCGTCCGGTGTGCCGACGGTGGTGCGGGTCTCGTCGCCCTCGCCCTCGGTGCGCACCCAGCGGCCGAGGACCGTGCCGTCGGTGCCGAACGGGCTGTGCTCCAGACCGGGCTGCAGGGGCAGCACGGTGCAGTGCTGCTGGAGCAGGGTGGCGCCGTCCTGGATGCCGGAGCGCAGGAACGCGGGCAGCGAGGCACGACCGTGGGTGCCGGTGGCCGGGTCGTACTCGAGCCACACCTGCCGCACGCCCTGCCGTCCCTGGCGCCAGTAGGAGGTGCCGTCCCCGATGACGGGGCGGCCGGGCGGCAGGACCGTGTCGCCGGCGTGCAGGGCGCGCCCGCCGGTGGCGCGGCCGCCGTCCGGGATCGGGATCGAGGTCTCGCCCGCGTCGCCGCTGCTGTACCAGGACGGGAGCTGCTCGCCGCCGAGCGGGAACACCTCGGTCGGGCGGGCCGACCAGTAGCCGTGGCTCTTGGCGCCTTGCCGCCACATCACCAGCAGTTCGCCGTCCGTGTAGCGGAACGAGGGCCGCTGCCAGCGGTCCGGTTCGGCCGGCAGCCGCAGGTCGTGTTCCAGCAGGATGTCCTGGGGGCCCACCACGATCGCCTTGTGCCGGCGGGAGAGGATCAGGGCCGGCCAGCACTCTTGGACAGCGAGGGTGTCGTCATGACCGCGCCGGGTCCCGGCCTCGAGTCGGCGCACCGCCTCCTCGAGGGCCGGCCAGCCCAGTTCGTCCGGGATGCCGGCGCGCAGGGTGTTGCCGAGCAGCGGTGCGATGTCGAACGCGGCGGCCTTGGCGACGGCCTGCCGGCTGATCCGGGCGGCGACCGTGCGGAAGGGACGCAGCCGTTCGAGCGCGGCGCGGGCGCCCGCCGGACCGGTGGCGCCGTCCAGTTCGTCGGCGGCGTCCTCCAGCCACTCGCGGAGCACGTCGGCGAGGACGGGATGGCCGGCGATCTGCTCCAGCAGCCCGGTGCCGGTCCGCTGACGCTGCAGGTTGCCGACGGCGTCGTACAGCATGCGCCGGCCGCGCGGGTCCGCCGCGACGGCCATCAGGTCACGTCGCCCGGCTCCGGTGTCCTCCATCCACCGGCCGAGGGAGAGGTGGACGTCCGTGCCGGACCCGGGCCGGGTCAGCGGTACGTTCTCGGCCACGCACAGGTCCAGCAGGTCGAGATCGGCGCCGGCGTGCCAGCGGCCCGTGAAGAGGTCCACGGCGCGGCCGTGTGCGCGCAGGGACGGGGCCATGCGCTCCACGAGCGCGAGGGTGGCCGGTGAGCGGTCGCTGACCGTGCCGCCGTGCTTGCGGTGCAGTGCCCAGCGACTGAGCCAGTCCGCCGCGTCGGTCCCGTCCGCGCTCTCGCCCGCCAGCAGCCGGTCGGCGCCGGTCTCCGCGAGCAGCGCCAGCCAGAACTCGTCGTCCTTCGTGGAGCGGCCCAGTCCGGCCGGCATGATCTCCAGCAGCCGGGCCCGTACGTCGGGTTGCCGCTCGGCGAGGACGACGAGCGTCGGCCGGTAGGTGTTCCAGAAGGAGGCGGGCGCCCGCACGGCCGCGGGCGACGCGAGCAGGTCCGCGACCAGGGCGCATTCCTCGGTGACCCGGTCCAGCCCCGCCGCCTTGATCAGGGTGCGCGCGTCCTGGGGCAGCGACGCGTACGGCGGCATGCCGGCGGCGCAGCGCTCCACGGTCAGCTGCCGGAACTGCGCCCACGCCTCGGCCGGGGCGAGCCGGGCCGCGAGCGCCTTCACATGCTCCTTGAGCGCCTTGACGGTCAATGCCCCGGCGAAGGCGAACTCCAGGAAAACGGACCGCTGCCGCTCCTCGTCCACGGTCAGCGCGTGCACCCGCTCCGCCTCGCGGGCCTTGCCGAAGAAGGCCGCCGCGTAGGTGGTGTTCTCGTGCTGCAGGAAGACGCGGGCGGCCTGCTCGTAGAAGGTGGGCAGGAAGTGCGGCACGGCCCGGCCGAGCTGCCCGCCGAGCGCCTCGAAGCCGTCTTTGGCGGTGCCGGGGCGGGACTTGGCCTGCCGGGCGAGCCGCTCGACGTCCCTGACCAGTGCCAGGGCGTGGTGTCCGTTCGCCGGGTCGTTGACGAGCGCCCAGGCGGGGAAGCCGAGGGTTTCCCGGCGCACCTGGCCGACCTCGGGGGTTTCCGGCTCCCGGGCGAGACCGAGGAAGTCCAGGGCGAGATCCTCGGCTTCACCGAGCGTGCCCGGTACCAGTCGTACGACCTTGCGCCCGTCCAGCGCGGTGTGGGTGTACGTGCGGGCGGTGAGGACGTCGGCGTCCTCGCGGTCCGTGGCGGCCGGGGGCAGTACGGCGCCGGCGTCGAGCAGCGCGGCCGAGGTGGTCTCGTCGAAGGTGAATCCGTCGTGTTCGTGGGTCGTCATGCCGCACGCTCCTCGTCCTCGATGTCGCGTCCGGCGTACAGTGCGGCTGCCATACGCATGCCCTCCGACCAGGCCACCGGACCGACCTGACCGAGTTTCAGGGCCCGGCCGGCCGGGTCGGTGAAGACGAGCGGGCCGGTCTCCGTCTCGGAGTAGCCGTCGTAGTCGCCGACCCATACCCGGGCCTCGACACCGCGGCCGTCCTCGAGTACGGAGCACACGGCGTGGCCGCCGCGCACGCGGTATCCCAGCTGGGACGCGCGGCCGTGCAGGAACCTCAGTTCCTTGAAGGCGCCGCCCGCGTGGTCCTCGACGGAGCCGGCTTCGGCGTCGAGGGCCGCGGGCCGGTGCCACACTTCGCGGAAGAGCTGCTGGGCGCGCTGTTCGATGCCGATCTCGACGGCGAACTCGCGCAGGTCCTCGAGCTCGTCGAGCAGCACCGGGTGCGGCAGGCAGAGCAGACCGGGAGTGATCCGGACGGTGTCGCCATCGAGGTCGACGAGGCCGAGGCCCCGCTCGGGGTCGGCGTCCCGCAGGAACCCGGCCACCACGCCGTCCGTGCCCGTGACCACCAGGTCGCGCAGGGCGGCCTGCCAGGCCGGGTCCGGCCAGACCCGCGCCAGGACCGCGAACGGCACCGGCAGGGAGCGCACCATCCACCGCTCGACGTCGGCGAGGCACTGTCGTTCGTGCCGTTCCAGCCATTCGACGAGCTGGCGCAGCCCCACCACCGCCGGATCGTCGGCGATCTTGGACGGTACGGACTTCAGCCGTCGTCCCGTCGCGTTGCGGCACACCACCTTGCCGTCGTCGAGGGCGACTTCGTAGTCGCCGGCCGACACCCACCCCATGCGTGCCTCCCGCATCCACACTGATCAAGTGACGGGAACTGTAGGGCAGGCCTCTGACAACGGGGTGCGGGTGTTCCGCCGACCAGGTGCCTGGCGTGGCCGGTGGCGTCCCCACCGCCGGCCCGTCCCTGTCTGCCGGTAACCCCTCAACCCCGGACGCGGGTGTGCGAAGAACAAGCCGTTCAGGGCTCCGCGGTGAGCCTCCGGCGCACCGGGGGCAGCGGGACACCCGGGACACCGCGCGGTTCGAAGAACGACGGTCCGCGTGACTCCCCCCGGGGGGAGTCGGAAAGGGTGAGGGAAGCGGGAAGGAACGGAGGGAGGACGGGACCGTTGTCGCGGGTCCCGTCCTCCGGGGTGTGGTCCGGTCCGGCCGGTGCGCGGGTCAGACCGAGACGGGGGTCTCGTCGCGCGTCTGCGGGGACGGCAGCCGGTTCAGTTTCTCGCCCTCGATGTCGAGGTCGGGCAGGGCCTTGTCGACGGCCTTGGGCAGCCACCACGCGGCACGGCCGAGCAGTGACATCACCGCGGGGACCAGCGCCATGCGGACGACGAAGGCGTCGATGATCACGCCGACGGCGAGGGCGAAGCCGATGGATTTGATGATCGGGTCGTCCATCAGGACGAAGCCTCCGAACACGGACGTCATGATGAGCGCGGCGGCCGTGACGACACGGGCGTTGTGGCCCATGCCGCTGACCATGGCCGCCTGCGGGTCGGCGCCGTGGACGAAGTCCTCGCGCATACGGGAGACGAGGAAGACCTCGTAGTCCATGGCGAGGCCGAACAGGATGCCGATGAGGAGGATCGGCAGGAAGCTCACCAGCGGGCCGGGGGTGTCGACGCCCACCAGGCTCGCGAGGTGGCCCTCCTGGAAGATGGCGACGGTGATGCCGAAGGTCGCGCCCACGGTGAGCAGAAAGCCCAGGGCCGCCTTGAGCGGTACCAGGACCGACCGGAAGACCAGCATGAGCAGCAGGATGGACAGGCCCACCACCAGGAGGAGATACACCGGCAGGGCGTCGGCGAGCTTCTCCGAGACGTCGATGCCCAGGGCGGTCGCGCCGGTGAGGGCGATGTCGGCCCCCTCGATGTCCGCGACCCGGTCGCGGATGTCGTGGACGGCGTCCTCGGTGGCGGCGGCCGTCGGGCCTGCCTCGGGGATGACGGCCAGCAGGGCGGTGGTGCCCTGTTCGTTCAGCTGCGGCGGGGCCACGGCCAGGACGCCGTCGGTGTCCTGGATGAGGGCGGTGGCCTGCTCCGCGGCCGCCGCGGTGGACTGCGCGTCCTCACCGTTGACGACGGCGATGAGACGGCCGTTGAAGCCCTCGCCGAAGCCCTCGGACGTCAGGTCGTACGCCTCGCGCGCGGGGGAGCCCTCGGCGGCGGTGCCCGCGTCCGGCAGGGCCATGCGCATGTCCTGGGCCGGAAGGGTGAGCGCGCCCAGCCCGAGGACCCCGACGACCAGGAGCGGGACGCGCAGCTTGGTGACGAGGCGGCCCCAGGTGAAGCCGAAGCCCTCGGTGACGGCGCCCTTCCCGGCGGGCTCCTCGGCGCCCTTCCCGGCCGCCCGGCGCTGCTTGCGCGGCAGGATCTTCCGGCCGGCGAAGGAGAGGAAGGCCGGCAGCAGGGTGAGGGCGACCAGGACGGCGACGGCGACGGTGCCCGCCGCGGCCAGGCCCATCACGCTCAGGAAGGGGATGCCGACGACGGAGAGGCCCGCCAGGGCGATGACGACGGTGGCGCCGGCGAAGACGACGGCGGAGCCGGCGGTGCCGGTCGCACGGCCGGCGGCCTCCTCGGGTTCGAGGCCCTCGCCGAGGTACTGGCGGTAGCGGGAGGTGATGAAGAGCGAGTAGTCGATGCCGACGGCCAGACCCAGCATCAGCGCCAGGATGGGGGCGGTGGAGGTCAGTTCGATGACACTGGTCAGGGAGAAGAGGCCGGCCATGCCGACCGCGACGCCGATCAGCGCGTTCAGCAGGGTCATGCCGGCTGCGACCAGCGAGCCGAAGGTGACGACCAGGACCGCCGCGGCGACCAGCACTCCGAGCGCCTCGGTGGAGCCGACCTCCACCTCACCGCCCATGACCTCGCCGCCGTGCTCGACCCGCAGGTCCCCGGCCTCGGCGCCGACGGCCTCGTAGGCCGACTTCTGCTCGTCGGTGACCTCGTCGACGACCTTGTCGAACTGCACCTGGATCAGGGCGTACCGGCCGTCCTGGGAGACGGCGCCGGTCTGGAACGGGTCCATGGCGGCGGTGACGCCGTCGATCCCGGAGGCTTCCTCCACCACGGGTGCCACCGCGGCGGGGTCCAGCTTCGCACCCTCGGGCGCGGCGAGGACGATGGTGCCGGTGGCTCCGCCGGCCTGGGGGAACTGCCGGTCGAGATCGTCCAGCGCCCGCTGGGACTCGGTGCCCGGCATGGAGAACTTGTCGCTGGTCGGGCCCATCAGGGTGGCGGCTCCGATACCCAGCAGAGTCAGCAGGAGCAGCCAGACCGCGGCTATTCGGCCTCTTCTGCGGAAGGAGAACCGCCCGAGCCGGTACAGCAAGGTCGCCATGGAGGAGGGGTCTTTCCGTGAGGGGTCAACTGGGAGTGTGGTCAAGCGTCCGCAGCGCGCTGCGGATCATCTCGGCGCGCAGCACCTCGTCCGGCGCCACCTCGTCGTCGGCGGCACCGGTGACGAAGACGGCGCCCAGTACCATCCACGCCGCCACCCGGGCCAGCGTCCGCTGCGAGCGGCCGGCCAGCGCGTCCAGCAGGCCGTCCGCCAACTCCATGACGTCGAGGTCCTGGTGGCAGGACATCTCGGTGATGTCCTCGAAGAGAAGCCTGATCTCGCAGCGGAACCGCAGCGTCAGGTCGACGTATCCGACGACGGTCTCCTCCACCAGCCGACCGCCCTCCAGTCCGGCCACGCGGTCGAGCAGCGCGGCGAGGGCGTCCTGGGTCGGGGTCAGCAGCTCGGTGAGGATCTTCTCCTTGCCGGCGAAGTGGTAGAGCAGTGATGCCTTCGAGCAGCCCACGTCCGAGGCGATGTCCTGCAATGAGGTGCCTCGGAAGCCGTGCACGGCGAACAGTCGCAGTGCCGACTTCAGGATCTGCCCGCGCATGGCGGAGGCTGAGCGGGCCATTCCCCCACCATAACTGTCCGATCGGTCAGGACTGACCGATCGGACAGCACGCCACTGTGGCCTGCGTCACCCCTCCCGTCCGGGTCCCGGAGAGGGCACACGCGGACTTCGCCGGCTCGCGCGGGGAAGCGCCGGCCCTCGTGACGGACGGCGCCACGGGACCTCTCGCCGCGTCCGGCGACCGGTTCGCGCATCCCTCACCAGAGCACTCACGCACGGCCGACGAGCGTGGACCCGAAGCGCTTCGGGTCCACAGCACACACCGGCTCCGCGGACCGGGCGCCAGGCCGTTGCGGCCGGATCCCCGGCATCGACGACTCCTGATGTCGCGCTGCGTAGTCGATTCGAGTGGCACCCCGTCGGTGGACGACAGAGACTGGAGCGTGATGGTTCCGTGAGTGCTCAAGGAGCTTGCATGCTGGAGAAGTCTGCCGAGTCCCTGACGGGCGTGCCGGATAGATCTGGATCCGCCAAGCACAGGACGCACGGCCCGTCGAAAGAAAACAGTCCGTCGACAGCCGCGGAAAGGGATCTCGCCGAGGTTCTCGCCGGTGTCGTGGGCGTGGAGCGGGTTTCGGTCGACGCCAACTTCTTCGACGACCTGGGCGCCAATTCACTGGTGATGGCACAGTTCTGTGCACGCGTCAGGAAAAGGGCGGATCTACCGTCGGTTTCGATAAAGGACGTCTACCTTCACCGGACGATCCGCGGTCTGGCGTCGGCACTCACCGACACCAGTGCCGACGCCGGAGCCGGCATCGCTGCCGCACCCGCTCCCGCCGGCTCGCCGGACCCGTCGGCCTCTGGACCCACGACTTCGGTCGGCACGCTGCAGTACGCCCTTTGCGGAGTGCTGCAGTTTCTGCTTTTCCTGGGATATTCCTTCCTCGCCGCACTCCTTGCCGCACATGGTTATGCATGGATATCCACCGGCTCGAGCGTGACGGACATCTACCTGCGATCGGTCGTCTTCGGCGGTGCCGGCTTCATCGGCATGTGCGCTTTCCCGATCGCGGCCAAATGGATCCTCATCGGCCGATGGAAAGAACGCGAGTTCCCGGTCTGGGGTCTGACTTACCTGCGCTTCTGGACCGTCAAGGTACTGCTCCACGCCAACCCGATGGTCCTCTTCGTCGGCAATCCCCTGTATGTGCTCTACCTGAGGGCACTCGGCGCACGCATCGGGACGGGTGTCACGATCCTCTCGCGCAACGTTCCGGTCTGCACCGACCTGCTCACGATCGGCGCCGGCACGGTGATCCGCAAGGAGTCGTTCTTCTCTTGCTACCGGGCGCACGCCGGCCGTATCCAGACGGGCCCGGTCACCCTTGGCCGGAATGTGTTCATCGGTGAGAAGACCGTGCTCGACATCGCCACGTCGATGGGCGACGGGGCGCAACTCGGTCATACGTCATCACTGCACAGCGGTCAGGCGGTCCCCGACGACCAGCGGTGGCACGGTTCTCCGGCGCAGCGCACAGAGTTCGACTACGTGCGGATCCCGCCCGCCAGGTGCGGCACTTTGCGCCGGGCCGGCTTCGGCCTCGCCACAGTGGGTCAGCTGTTCTTCCTCTCCGTGCCGTTGGCCGTCGGGGGCCTGTACATGCTGTTGACGGAAGTCCCGGCACTGAACGACCGACTGGCCCCGGGCACGACGGGGCTCGTGTCGGCGGAGCTCTATGCCGACGCGCTGATCGCGTCCTGCGTCCTGTTCCTCGGTTTCGCCGTTGTGGGCATCGTCGCCCTGTTCACCGTGCCGCGCCTGCTGAATCTGCTGATCGAGCCGGACAAGATATATCCGCTGTACGGCTTTCACTACTCGATGCACCGGGCGATCGCGCGCATCACCAACGTGAAGTTCTTCACATGGCTCTTCGGTGACAGCTCCTACATCGTCCACTACCTGCGCGGCCTCGGATACAACCTGTCGCAGGTGGAGCAGACGGGGTCCAACTTCGGCACGGAAGTACAGCACGAGACCCCGTATCTGTCCTCCGTCGGCAGCGGCACGATGATTGCTGACGGTCTGTCGATCGTCAATGCCGACTTCTCGAGTACGTCTTTCCGGGTGTCCCGGACGTCGATCGGACGGCACAACTTCCTCGGGAACAACATCGCGTATCCGTCCGGGGCGAAGACGGGCGACAACTGCCTTCTCGCGACGAAGGTGATGGTTCCCCTCGACGGCGAGGTGCGTGAGGGGGTGGGTCTGCTCGGCTCGCCGTGCTTCGAGATTCCCCGTTCGGTGGAGCGCGACCTGCGGTTCGACCACATGCGGACCGGAACCGAGTTGTATCGCAACCTCGCTGCCAAGAACCGCTTCAATATCCGCTCGATGCTCCTCTTCCTGCTCGTACGGTGGTTTTTCCTCTTCGTCATCACCGTGCTCGCCCTCGCGAATGTCGAAGTGTACGACTCCTTCGGGCATGTGGCGATCGCGGCGTTCCTGGTGGTCAGTCTGGTACTCACTCCCCTCTATTTCGTACTGGTGGAGCGCGCCATCGTGGCTTTCCGCGGGCTGCGGCCGCAGTTGTGCTCCATCTACGACCCGTACTTCTGGTGGCACGAGCGTCTGTGGAAGGTCCCTGACGAGTACCTCAACATCTTCAACGGCACCCCCTTCAAGAACGTGATCTGGCGGCTCCTGGGGGTCCGTCTCGGCAGCAGGGTCTTCGACGACGGCTGCTATCTGACGGAGCGGATGCTCACCACCATCGGGGACGACTGCACCCTCAATGCGGGGAGCAAGATCCAATGCCACTCGCAGGAGGACGGCACCTTCAAGTCCGACCGCAGCGCGATAGGGGACGGATGCACCCTCGGTGTCGGCTCCCACGTCCACTACGGAGTGACGATGGGTGACGGCTCGGTACTCGCGCCCGACTCCTTCCTCATGAAGGGCGAGGAAGTCCCGCCGTACGCGCGGTGGGGTGGCAACCCGGCCACGGAGACGAGCGACGCCCCCGGTCGGCCGCCGGCGCTGACGCGGCAGGAGTAGCACAGGACCCTCTTGGTCGAGTCGGCTCGACCGGCCGGGCAGTCAGGCCCGGCGGTCTGCCGACAGCGGCGAAGGCGGAGGAGCCGGCCTGGTCGGCGGCGACGGACAGGGTGGCCACGGCGAGTGGAGAGGGACTGATCGATGGCAACGCGATGGGCGGACCGGGAATTCTGGCGCGGTGTGCTCGTCACCGGCGGATCCACCACGATCCCTCGGTGGACGCTCCGTCCGGTGGCGGGTGTCGACGAGCACGAGGCCACGATTCCGGACGATGTCATGAACGCCTTGCGCCGGTTGGCGGAGGACCTCACGATGCCTCTCGGCTCCGTGATGCTGGCCGCGCACGCCAAGGTACTCGCCGCACTGTCGGGCGAGCACGAGGTCATGACCGGCCACGTCGTGGAGGAGGGCGGCCGGCCGTTGCCCTGCCGGCTGACGACCGCACCGGCATCGTGGCGGGCGCTCCTGGCCGACACCCATCGCGTCGTATCGGAACTGCTGTCGCACAAGGACTTTCCGGTCGACGGACTCAGACGCGAGCTGGACCTCGCCGAACCGTCGGCCGAGACCGTCCTCGATCCGCATCCGGTCCCCGGTCCCCGCCCGACGGACGTCGCCGGCGATCTCGCCGAAGGCACCGTGCTGTGGACGGCGTTCTCCGAGCACAGTGGCCGGCCCACGCTGCGACTGCGGTACCGGACCGACGTACTCGACGCGGACCACGCCGCCAGGATCGCCGGTTACCACCTCACCGCGCTCGCGCTCATCGCCGCGGATCCGGATGCCGAGCACGCGCGGCAGAGCCTGCTCTCCGACGAGGAGTTCCGGTTCCAGCTCGAAGGGCTGTCCGGGCCGCGCCGTACCCTGCCGGACGCCCGGATGCACGAGCTGTTCGAACAGCGGGTGAGGCTGCACCCGAAGGCCGTCGCCGCCGTGCACGGCGACCGGGAGTGGACCTATCAGGAGCTCAACGCACGTGCCAACCGGCTGGGACGAGCCCTGCTGGCGCGGGGGCTGCGCCGTGAGGGGGTCGTCGCGGTGGTGACCGGGAGGAACCTGGACTGGATGGCCTCCGTCCTCGCGGTCTTCAAGGCCGGAGGCGTGTACCTGCCCGTCGACCCGCGTTTCCCGGCCGATCGCATCGCGGCCATGCTCTCCCGTGCCGCGTGCGGGCTCGTGCTCACCGAACCCACGAGCACCGACTCCCTCGACCAGGCCCTGGACTCGCTGCCGGGAGTCCAGAAGCTCTTCATCGCTACGGCGTACGACGAGGGTGGCCGCGACGACGACCTGGGCATCGCCGTCGCACCGGACCGACTCGCCTACATCTACTTCACCTCCGGCTCCACCGGAGAGCCCAAGGGCGCGATGTGCGAACACGCGGGGATGCTCAACCACCTCTACGCCAAGATCGAGGACCTGGAGCTCGATGTCCACGAGGGACAGGTGGTCGCCCAGACCGCCCCGCAGTGCTTCGACATCTCGTTGTGGCAACTGTTGTCCGCCCTTCTGGTGGGTGGGCGGACCCTGCTGGTCGAGCAGGAGGTGATCCTGGACGTCCAGCGGTTCGTCGACAGGATCGACCGCGGTCGGGTCACCGTGCTCCAGGTCGTGCCGTCGTACCTCGAAGTCGTCCTGACCTATCTGGAGCAGCACCCGCGCGAGCTGCCCGGCCTGCGGTGCGTGTCCGTCACCGGTGAGGCGTTGAAGAAGGAGCTCACGCAGCGCTGGTTCGCGGCCCAGCCCGGCATCAAGCTGGTCAACGCCTACGGCTTGACCGAGACCTGCGACGACACCAACCACGAGGTCCTGGACCGGGTGCCGGACCGCGAACGGGTCCCGCTCGGTCCCCCCGTCGCCAATGTGCACGTCTACGTCGTCGACGAACAGCTGTCACCGGTACCGCTCGGCGCCCCCGGCGAGATCGTCTTCTCCGGCGTCTGCGTGGGTCGTGGATACGTCAACGACCCCGACCGCACCAAGCAGGCTTTCATGCCCGATCCGCACCGCGAGGGAGCCCGGCTCTACCGCAGTGGCGACCACGGCCGCTGGCTGCCCGAGGGCAAGCTGGAGTTCCTCGGACGCCGCGACACCCAGGTCAAGATCCGTGGCTTCAGGATCGAGATCGGCGAGATCGAGAACACCCTGCTGCAGGTCCCCGGCGTCCGCGACGGTGCGGTGGTGGTCACCGAGCCGCCCGGCCGGGGCAAGCGCCTTGTGGCCTTCTACTCCGGCCCGACGCCGCTCCCCGTCGAGGACCTGCGGGGCCGGCTGGGTGAGTCGCTGCCGGAGTACATGGTGCCGTCGGCCTTCCACTGGCGGGAAAGGCTGCCGCTGACCGCCAACGGCAAGACCGACAAGAGGGCACTGGCAGCACTCGTGGCCGAACCGGACGTCGTCGAGGACGGTGAAGAAGACTCCCCCATGCCGGGTACGCCGACCGAGCGGCGGCTGGCGGCGGCTTGGGCGGAGGTGCTCGGCATCCCGCAGGCTCAGATCGACCGACGGGCCCACTTCTTCGACCGGGGCGGCACATCGCTGTCGGCTGTGAAGCTGGCGATCAGCCTGGACCGCGCGGTGTCGCTCAAGGACGTGACCCGTCATCCGGTCCTCGCCGATCTGGCCGCGCTGGTCGACGGCAGGTCCGATCGGCGTTCCGGACTGCTCCAGCCGTTGTACGAACCGGACGGTGCGCCGGCTGGTGCCCTGGTGTGTTTCCCCTACGCCGGCGGCAACGCGGTGAACTTCCAGCCGATGGCCAGGGCCCTGCAGGGCAGCGGGCTCGCGGTCTACGCCGTCGAGCTGCCCGGTCACGACGTGGCCGCCCCGAGCGAGCCTTTCGCGTCGATGGCGGATGTGGTGGCTCAGGTCGTCGCCGAGATCACTGAACGTGGCCTGCGCGGAGTCCTGTTGTGGGGGCACTCGTCGGGCGCGGCTTTCGCCGTGCAGACGGCCGGACAGCTGGACGCGCACGGGGTGGAAGTCCGGCGGGTCTTCATCGGCGCGCAGTTGCTCGGCGATGCCGCCGACCGGCGCGCCGCGGTCACCGAGCTGACCGGGCTGAGCGACGCCGAGATCGCCGCGAGGCTGAGTGCGGACAGCGGCTACGCCGAGCTCCATGAGCTGGACGCGCGGCGCGCCGAGCACATCGGTGCGGCCTACCGGCACGACTGCGTGTCCGCGCACCGCTGTTTCGCAGATCTCCTCGACGCTCCCCCGGCGGTGAAGTTGTCCGTGCCGGTCACCGTGGTCGTCGCCACCGACGACCCGATCACGGCTGATCACCCGCGACGCCACCGTGACTGGGAGCTCCTCGCGGTCCACGTCGATCTGCAGGAACTCGCCACGGGCGGCCACTACTTCCTGCGCAGCCGTCCGTCCGAGGCAGCGCAGGCCGTGCTGCGCACCGTCGAACTACTGCCTGCCTCCTGAGCGGCACACCCAGCTGCACACTGAAAGGAAATCAGGATGTCCTTCATCTCCCCGGCGTCGCTGCTCGACGAGGTCGAACTCCAGCCCGGACGGCCTCCGGTACTGCTCACCGAGATCACCGGCGACGCGCCACGCTGGGCAGCCGAGCACCGGGAGGCGCTGCGCGCCGTCGTCGCCGAGCACGGCTGCCTCCTGATCCGCGGCCTCGGGCTGCGTGATGTGGCCGGGGCCGGTGCCGTCTTCGAGCGGCTGAGCACCGGTCTGATGGCCGAGCGGGAGGCTTTCGCACCTCGGCGGACCTATGCCGACGGCGTGTACTCCTCGGCGCAGTGGCCGCCGAACCAGCCGATGTGCATGCACCACGAACAGAGTTACACGCTCGAGTTCCCCGGTCTGATGCTGTTCGCCTGCCTCACCGCGCCCGACCGGGGCGGGGCGACCGGAGTGGCCGACGCGGCGAGTGTGCTCGAGGAACTGCCCACCGCGTTGACCGAGCGGTTCGAGCGGGAGGGCTGGCTGCTCACCCGCAGCTACAACGACGAGATCGGGTGCTCCCTCGTCGAGGCGTTCGGCACCGACGAGCGGGATGCCGTCGAGAGGTACTGCCGCGCCAACGCCATCGAGTTCGCATGGCAGCCCGACGGGACCCTGCGCACCAGGCAGCGCCGCAGCGCCGTGATGCGCCATCCGGTCACCGGGCGGCGCTGCTGGTTCAACCAGGTCGCGTTCCTCAACGAGTGGACCTTGGCCCCCGAGGTCCGCGAGTACCTCGTCGAGGTCTACGGAGCCGACGGGCTGCCGTTCAACACCCGTTTCGGAAGCGGCGACCCGATCGGTGAGGACGTGGTGCAACTGCTCAACAAGGTCTACGAGATCCACACCGCACGCGAGCCGTGGCGGGCCGGCGATCTGATGATCGTCGACAACCTGCGCACCGCGCACAGCCGGGAGCCCTTCGAGGGACCGCGCGACGTGCTCGTCGCGATGGCCGACCCGGTACGGATGTCCGACTGTTCGCCGGCCTTCGAGGTGACCGCCCGATGACCGGCGTCCCCGCCTCCGTGACGGCGTCCGCGACAGGCGGACCGCACAGCGTGCGGCCCTTCGCGGTGATCTCCGGTGCCCAGGTCCAGCAGGTGCTGGAGGGGCGCGAGAAGCAGCTCGTCGAGTTGGCCGAGGTCACCTACCGGCTGCACGGTGCCGGTGACTCGGTGAACCCGCCGTCGTACTTCCTGCGGTTTCCCGACCGTCCGACCTCCCGGATCATCGCGCTGCCGGCCTCGATCGGCGGGCACGTACAGGTGGACGGCGTGAAGTGGATCTCCAGTTTCCCGGAGAACGTGCAGGCCGGCATCCCCCGGGCGTCCGCCGTGCTGATCCTCAACGACCAGGAGACCGGCTACCCGTTCGCCTGCCTGGAGAGTTCCATCATCAGCGCCACCCGGACGGCCGCGTCCGCGGTGCTGGCCGCGGATCGCCTCAGCCGGGACCGGCCACGGCCCACGCGCGTCGGGTTCTTCGGGACGGGCCTGATCGCCCGCTACATCCACACGTTCCTGGTCGGCAACGGCTGGTCGTTCGACGAGACAGGCCTGTACGACCTGTCCGCCGACAGCACGGCAGGGTTCCGCCACTACCTCGGGCAGTCGGGCACCACAGGCCGGATCACGGTGCACCACAGTGCCGAGGAGCTGATCCGCGGCAGCGACCTGGTGGTCTTCGCCACCGTCGCCGGTGAGCCGCACGTCAGCGACCTCACGTGGTTCTCGCACAATCCCGTGGTTCTGCACGTGTCGCTGCGCGACCTCGCGCCGGAGATCGTTCTCGCCTCGACCAATGTCGTGGATGACGTCGAGCACTGCCTGAAGGCCGGCACCTCGCCGCATCTGGCCGAGCAGCTCACGGGCAACCGGGACTTCCTGCAGGGCACGTTGGACGACGTGATGGCCGGGCGGGTGACAGTGCCCACGGGCCGGCCGGTGGTGTTCTCACCCTTCGGCCTCGGGGTGCTCGACCTCGCGGTCGGCAAGTACGTCTACGACGAACTGGTCCGCTCGGGAGAACTGCACGTCGTCGATGACTTCTTCCACGAACTGCGCCGTCACGGATGACCGGCCGGGAGCGCCCTGCCGCAGACGAGGAGGAGGCCGTCGTGCCTGTCGTATCCTCTCCCCACGCCTTCAACGAATCCCAGCTCTACGTCGGCCTCGAGCCTCTCTTCGGGCGTCCCCTGTTCCTGAAGTGCGAGGGTTTCAACTTCGCCGGCTCGATCAAGCTGAAGGCCGCGACCGAGATGGTGGAAGCCGCCGAACGGGACGGAGAGCTCACACCGGATTCGATCCTGGTCGAGTCCTCGTCCGGCAACCTAGGCGTGGCGCTGAGCATGATCGCGGCGAGCAAGGGCTACCGGTTCCTGTGCGTGACGGACTCACGCTGCAACCTGTCGACCAGGCTTCTGATGGAGGCACTGGGCAGCCGGGTGCACATCATCGCCGGCTCGGACGCCGAAGGCGGCTTTCTGAGCGCGCGGATCGACTACGTCCGTGCGCTGTGCGATTCCGATGACCGGTATGTGTGGCTCAGTCAGTACACCAATCCGGGCAACTGGAAGGCGCACTACCGCAAAACGGCGCCGGAGATCGCCCAGCAATTCCCGCACCTGGACGTGCTGTTCGTCGGCGCCGGCACCACCGGAACTCTGATGGGCTGCGCACGCTATTTCCGCCAGTGGCACCGGCCGGTACGGATCGTCGCGGTGGACAGCGTCGGTTCGGTGACCTTCGGTGGCGCGCCGGGCCGCCGCATGATTCCCGGGCTCGGCATGAGCATGCCTCCGCCGCTGCTCGACGAGTCCTACGTGGACGAGGTGGTACGCGTCGAGGAGACGGACACCATCCGTATGTGCCATCGCCTGGCCAGACGGGGGTTCCTCTTCGGCGGCTCCACCGGCACGGTCGTCAGCGGCGCGATGCGCTGGCTGGACGACCACGACACGCGTGAACTCACCGCGGTGGCCATCGCCCCGGATCTCGGCGAGCGCTACCTCGACACCATCTACCAGTCCAACTGGCTGCACGATCTTTACGGCGAGGACCTGCTCGACTCCGATGAGACGGCCGCCGGCCCCTGGGCAGCCGACCCCGTGCCCACATTCCAGGGGAGCCGCCCGCCCCGTCCGCCCCGTCCGCCCACGAAGCGGCGACGGCGGCGGTGACGAACGCCGTCCGGTGGGACGGTCCTGGATCAGCCGTCCCACCGAAGCGGGTCCTCTGCCGTGCGCTGGGTTTCCTCCGAACGGGGAGCAAAGACACGGGACATGTTCCGGGTACCGGAGCAGTCCGCACAGAAGTACCGGAAGAGCAAGGAGTTCCGAGACGGCAGCCGAACCGGTGAGTCCCGGCATGCGCTGCCACGCCGCGTAGGCCGATCTCGTCTGCTCGCCGAAGAACCGGTGGCTCCCGCGGGGATGTCCGCTCCGACTGCGACGAGCGCCTTCCCAGTGGCCTTGACCTCATCGTTGCGCTTGCCGAACCGCACGTGGGAAAGAGCGACCATCGTGCCTCCCGAGCACTGGAGGCCGCCGAGGAGTGAGCCTGTCGGGCGGCACGGCGACGCACCTGCCGGACGGCTTCGCACCCCTTCCCGGGGCCGCGCGCCACTTACCGCCGCAGTCACCCTTGGTTCCACCACGCGCCCGAGGGAAGTCGCACGCGAACCCGGCACCAGGCGGGCACCCGGATTCCCTGACCTGCTGTCGCGGACTCCACGCCAGGCGAGAAATCCGGGCGACGAGTGTGCCGTGGCGACTGCCCGGCTCAGCTCTCCCCGGGCCGGAGGGCGCGCCGGCCCGGGGACGGTTTTCGGCTCACGGCCACGGGTCGCCGTGGTTCCCCATGAGGCGCACCATGGAAGTGAGCGGGGGTGCGACCGGCCGGCCTCGGCGTTTACCGATCGCCCGTGAGGGCTGGTCGCCCCGACGGCCGCGCGGAACCGGCACGGCCTCGCCGCCCCGTCGCGTTCCCTCAAGGGCTTTCAGAGGAACACGGAGACGAGCCCGCGATCGCGTGCCTCACGGTGTCCTGCGTCGGGGCGAACGCCGGACGGCCCGGGTGCCTTTCCCACCGGGCCGGTGAACTCCTTCGTGCAGTTCCGCGCCCTCGAAGAACGGTGAAGGTCATGGAGGTCATGGACGTCACGGGCAGGTCCCGCGGTGAGCGGGAACACCAGGCGGCGGCCGCCGCCGCCCGGTACGACGAGACCAGCGAGCAGCGCCGGGAGGTCGAGCGGCAGCAGGAGGCCGGGGTCAGCTTCCCCGATTCACCGGAAGCACTGGCGGTGCGGGCGGCCCGTCTGCTCGACCGGCAGGCCGTACCGGCCGCCATGGTGGTGGAGGCGGTCCGCGCCGAACCGCTGGCGCCGTCCGCCGCGTTCGAGCGGATTCTCGGTGTCTCCAAGGAACTGCAGGCATGGAGTTTCCTGCCGCGCGGCGCCCGGGCCGCACGCAGCATCGCCCGGATCTCGGCACGGGAGAACGGCCGCGAGCTGCCGATCGGCACCGGTTTCCTGGTGTCTCCCAGCTTGCTGATGACCAATCATCACGTCCTTCCCGACGCTGATGCCGCTCGGCACTGCTTCGTGGAGTTCGACGCTCAGGTCACCGTCGACAACACCCCGCAGCCGCCGACACGGCTGGAGTTCGCCCCGGACGGGTTCTTCACGGCGGACAAGCGTCTCGATTTCGCCCTGGTCCTGGTGTCCCCCGGTCCCGACCGGAGGGCACCGGGTGAGGCTTTCGGCTGGCACCGGCTCAGCGCCCAGCGGGGCAAGCTGGTGATCGGCGAGCCGGTCAACATCATCGGCCATCCGATGGGGCGTCTGAAAGAGATCGCCGTACGCGACAACGCCCTGCAGGTGCGCTTGGACGACTTCCTCCACTACCGCACGGACACCGAGCCCGGGAACTCGGGCTCCCCCGTTTTCAACGACCAGTGGGAGGTCATCGCCCTCCACCACAGCGGTGTGCCCAGGACCGATGAACAGGGCCGCCTCCTGCGCCGCGACGGCCGGGTCTGGCAGCCCGGCGACGGCGACGACACCATCGACTGGGTGTCCAACGAGGGGGTGCGTATCAGTTCCGTCCTGAGGCATCTCGCGTCGCTGCCGCTCAGCACCGGGCAGCGGGCACTGCTGGCCGGCATGGGGCCGGAGTCGGGGCTGGGCGGTCCCCTGGCTGCCGTCGGGGCCACCGGTTCCGTGGCCGGACCGGCCCTCGCGACCACGGGTGCCGTCGCCGGGCCGGCCGCTCCTTCCGCTCCCGTCAAACGGGCGCCCACCGAGGCGGTCGCCCCGCGTGCAACGGGCCTGCGCGCCCGGGACGGCGCGTTCGGCGGCGGGCGGCACCTGGTCTTCCTGCACGGTCGCGCCCAGCAGGGCAAGGACCCCGAGGCGCTGCGCCGCGAATGGGCCTCGGGGCTCAACCAGGGGCTCGTCCGGGCCGGGCTGGCGACAATCGACCCGGCGGACATCTGGTTCCCGTTCTACGGAGACCGTCTGGTGCGGGCTCTCGGGACGCAGGAGTCCGTTCCCTTGGCCGCCGAGGCGCCGGCGGTCGTCGCACCCGGCTCCCCCACCACTCGCGCGGTGTACGAGGAGATCATCGGTGAGGCGGCCGCCCAGTGGTACGTGCCGCCCGAGTCGCAGCAGGCCGCCGAAGGGCTGAACCTGGACCCCGCGGTCGGCGCCGTGTGGCGGCATCTGGGCTGGCTGGCCGCCAGAAGCGATCTCGACACGTGGGCCATCTCCCTCGTCTTCCGTGACGTGGCCGCGTACCTCGACGACCAGCGGATCCGCGAGGAGATCCTGGGCTGCGTGCTCGAGACCGTGCCGGCCGCGGGCGAGATGGTCCTCGTCAGCCACAGCCTGGGCACGGTCGTCGGCATGGACCTCATCACTCGGCTGTCTCCCGGTGTGGAGGTCGTCCACCTGACCACGGTGGGCAGTCCCCTCGGGATGGACAGCGTGTACAACCGGCTCCTGTCCGGTGGGCCGAAACGCCCGGAGAAGGTGGTGGACTGGCTCAACGCATGGTGTCCGACCGACGCGGTGGCCATCGGATGTCCCCTGGCCGACGACTGGGCGGACGGCCTGACCGACCTGGCCGTCGTCAATGCCCGCGACCGGGCCCACAGCATCACGGAGTATCTCGCTCACGCCGGTGTCGCCCGGTCGATCGGCAGCCACCTCGCCGGCTGAGCGACGGCGGGCCGGTCGCACGGCTCCGGCAGGACTCGCGCGGAGGCGCTCACGGCGTTCGACGACACTCCCGACTCCGACGACAAGCAGTTCCTCCGGTCAGTCCCACTGGATGTCGGACAGGACTTCCAAGGGGGCCCGGTCGGCGACGGCTTCGGGCACCTGAAGGGTGTCCCCCTTGTGCAGGACGGCCGGGAAGCCGAGCCGGGTGCGGTTCTCGAGCTCGCCGAGGGTGACCTGGAAGACGCGGAACTCATCGAGTTCCAGGCTCTCGAGCCGGTCGAGGTTCTGGGTGAGCAGGAACCCCTTGGTCTTCAGCTTGCCGTGCTCGGTGAAGGCGATGACTTTCCAGAACTCGCGGGGGATCTTCACCCCGCGGAAGGTCCGGTCGTCCTCCTGGAACACCGGCCCGCCGAACACACTGATCTTGAGGTCGTCGACCTCCGTGTCGGCGAAGACGGCGTCCTCCAGTTCGCCCCACAGCCCGTGCTTGGAGCTCTGGTTGAAGTCGTCCATCTGCGGAGTGATGTTGGTGTAGAAGAACGAGTCGGTGTTGGCCTTCTCGGCTTCCGGCAGACTGCCCCACAGCAGATCGGCGCGGCGGGCTATGTGCCCGCGGTCGAGCCGGTTGTTCTCGTACAGTTCGTTGCCCACCTGTGCGGTGGCGGGCAGCCTCGGGTCCTTGACGAACGGGATGCCGTTGCGGCTGAGCTTCTTCAAGGTGCCACCGTTGATGTTCCAGCCCACCCAGAAGGGGAAGCGCCGCTTCTTGCTCAGGGCGAGCGAGAAGTGCGTGTAGGAGACCACCTCGGAACCGTTGAGGCGGACCGCGTCGCGGGCGAGGTCCACGTCCAGCTGCGGGACGTCGATCCGCTCGTCGAGGAAGTCCGGGGCGTATCCGGCGATGGCCCGGATGTCTTCCGGGGCCGGCGGGGTCAGGCTGATCTCGAGCTTCTCGAACACCGAGGCCGGCAGGCATGCCAGTGCGTGCTCGTCCGGGTCGCCCGCGGCCTCACCGCCGAAGTGCAGCCCGGCCATGACCATACCGGGGCGGCCGCCTTGTTCGAAGAGCCACACCGCGCCGGAGTCGCCACCGCTGCTGATCTCCCCGGTCTCGGGCGGGCGGTCGGGGTCAGGACCTATTTCGAAGCAGCCGATGGCCTTGTTCCCGACCTGGCCGCCGTAGTTGAGCTTGGCGATGGTTTCGATGCGGCGGACGATGCCGTGGGTGACGCCGGTGGTCCGTCCGCTGGCGACGACCTTGTCGTCGAGCTCCGGCTCCCCCAGCTCCCTGGGGGCCACGCCCAGTTCGAAGATCTCCTGGATGAAGGCGCGGTCCTCGATGGTGGCGATCGCACAGTCCCCGGCCACGCCCAGGTGGGACCTCTTGAGCGTGCCCAGCCGATTGCGGTGGACGCGGTTGTCGTCGTGCGGTCCGGGCTGGACGATCTCCACACCCAGTTCGCCGCGCGGGCCCTGCAGCACGTGCCAGTTGCTCAGCACGTAGGGGGCGCCGTCGGTCTTGTCGTAGACGATGCAGCCGATCGTGCCCGCCGAGACCGTCACCGACCCGACACTCACCCCGGGCTCGATCGGGTCCAGGCGGGTCTTGCGCACCGGGCTCTCGGCCTCGGCCACCCTTCGGAACTGCGGTGTGTAGCTGCGCTCGATGACGTCGGTGGGCACCTCGGTACCGTCCACCGTGATCGTCCCGGGTATCAGTGTGGTGCCCAGCGTCTCCAGCACCTCCGGCTCGGCCTTGCTGTCCACCGTGAACTGCAGCGCGACCTGCTTGCCGCGCCGCCCGCCGGTGAACTTGCGGCCGATGCCCACGGAGTTGATGTTCGGATCCTCCAGCAGCTCAGGCCCACGGGTGCGGATGTAACGTCGCAGCGAGGCGATCAGCTCCTCTTCCGAGGGCGCCGGCTTCTTGGCCGGCGAAGTGCTCTTCTTCCTGGTCTTGGTGGCCATGGCAGGCTCATCCCTTCACCGAAGGAGGCGGCGTACGTGAGGCGCGCCCATGACCCGGTCGACGGCCGGCAACGACCCCTCGGACAACCACCTTCCACCACGGTATGCAGTTGTCGTTCGCGCTCTGTTGACGAGGGTGGCAGCGTTCGACGCGTGCCTTGGGCTCGGAGGCGGTCCTGCCGCGTCGGCGGTCACTCCACCGAGCCGTCCGTGGTCTCGGCAGAGTCGAGCGCGAGTGCCGGCAGCGCCGCCGAGACCTTTGGGATCACCTGTTCGGCTTCGCTCGACACCGGTGGGAACGTGTCGCCGCGCTCGATCGTGCAGCCGAACATCTTTGTGGCGGCCGGGTCGGTGATGAACTCGCCCGTGCCGCTGTACGGCCGCCCCCGCACCACGTCGAGACCGGGGGCGCCGCGGTGATGTTCACGAGCGGTGCCGATCCGGCTCCCTGGGCCCGGTCGAGCCGGTTCTCGGACCCGCAGCCCGAGGAACACCCTTTCTCTGCCAGTCTCCTCGCACCCTCATCGCCCGGCAACTTCATGCCACGACGCCGAAGCTCGTGCACGGTTGACGACAAGGTGTCGGATTCCTGATGGCTGATCATGTTTGTGCGGTGGGGAACGCGGCTTCTGACTCGATCGGGTGGAGTCGGGCCTTGGCGAGGAAATCGAGTCCCACGGAGCGGCGGGCCTCGGTCCATTCGTCGTTCTGTTCGGCCAGGACCGCGCCGACCAGCCGGATGACAGTGGTGCGGTCGGGGAAGATGCCGACCACGTCGGCGCGGCTGGGGCACCTTCCGCGGCGCAGCCGTGGGGGAGGATCTCCTCGTTCAGCCGTTCCTGCGGGTTGTTCGACCGGATCTGCCGCCAGATCTCGCGCGGGAAGGCGGTGAAGGCCAGCAGGTCGTGCTGGGCGGCGTCCAAGTGGGCCGCTGCTTGGGGGAGCTTGGCCTCCAGCGCGTCCCGTACAGCCAAAAGATCACCCCATCAGGAGGAGGCGCCGTCTCCGCTCGTCAGGTTGACACGTGAGGGTCTCAGCGACGACGGAACACCGCGCGGTACTCCCTCGGGCTCCGGCCCGTGTGTCTGGCGAAGATGCCGCTGAACGCCCCGGGGTCGCGGTACCCGACGTCGGCGGCGATGCGGGCGACGGTCCTGTCCGTCGTCTCCAGCAGGTGTGTGGCTCGACGCACCCTGGCCGTCTGCAGGTACGCGAGCGGTGTCTCATCGGCTTCGGCACCGAAGCGCCGGAGCATGGTTCTTGTGCTGACGTGGAACTCCTGGGCGAGGGCGGCCAGGTCATAGCGAGCGTTGAGGTTCTGGTCGAGCCACCGCTTGACGCCGAGCGAGAACTCCTTGCCCACCGTGGGCATGAGCCCCGGATCGACATAGGGAGCCTGCGTGGAACGTGCGTCGTCGACAAGAGCGATACGCGCGGTACTACGGGCGATGTGGGGGCCGTCGTGCTCTCGGATGAGCTGCAGCGCGAAGTCGTACATGGCACTGAAGGCCGCCGTGGTCGTCACTCCCCGGTCGGTCACGACCAGGCTCTCCGGGCGGAGGCGCACGTCGGTGTACCGGTCGGCGAACCGATCCGCGAACAACCAGGACGTGGTCGCTTCGCGCCCGCCGAGCAGCCCGGCTTCGGCGACCAGGAAGGCACCCACGCAGATCGATACGACAGCGGTCCCGGAGGCCGCCTGCGACCGGATCGACGCTGCTTCCGGTCCCAGGTGTGCGAGTGTCGCGTCGAGGTCGACCGTGGGCGAAAGCTCGAAGCCCGGCACGATCAGGACGTCCACCGGGCGAATCGCCGAGACGTCGAGGGCCGAGCCGCCGGACGCGACCACCCGCCGCCGGGGCGAGACGACCGACACCTCGTAGGCGGGCTGAAGCGACCCGTGCGCCGCGGCGACGTGAGTTGCCATGGCGAGGAGGTCGGGTACCCCGAACACCTCCGACGCGAAGCAGCCGGGGTAGGCCAGCACACCGACTCGCAGCGGACTCATGCGGCCCCTCCGGCACTCTTGAACGAATGGCGATATTACCGGGGTACGTGGCGATGCCGCCGCTTCTCAGGAGGGCGACCACTCATCATCCTCTAGGTCATGACCATCATGCGAGGACAGAGCGACCCCTTGGACGACTTCTCACGGAGAACCGTCGGCGTCGATGGCGTCGACAAGACCGTGTACGTCGCCGGGGCAGGGCCGGCGGTCATCCTCATGCCCGAGATGCCGGGTATCAGCCCCGACGTCGCGCGGTTCGCGCGTTGGGTGCGAGATGCCGGCTTCTCCGTGTACCTTCCCTCCCTTTTCGGCGTCGACGGCGCCTATCCGCTCGCCGGGGCAGGCGAGACCGTTGTTCGACGCGCGTGCGTCAGCGCCGAGTTCCGGGCGTTCGCCGGTGGTGGCACCAGTCCCGTCGTGACATGGCTGCGCGGCCTCGCCCGCTTGGCGCACACCGAGCGTGGCGGGCCCGGCGTCGGCGCCGTGGGCATGTGTTTCACCGGCAACTTCGCCCTGACCATGGCGCTGGAACCGTCCGTCATCGCACCAGTGGTCAACCATCCGTCGCTTCCGCTCGACGACCCCGGTGCTCTGGAGATCAGCGACGCAGACGCCGCCGCCGTCGCCGAGCGCGTGGCGCGCGACGGGCTGAAGGTTCTCGCCTACCGCTTCGACGACGACAGCTGGTGCACCGGCCAGCGGTTCGCGGCTTACCGAGCACTGCTCGGGGAAGCGTTCGACGGCCGTGTGCTCAAAGCCGAGACGGCGAACACGGACCCCCCGCCCTTCTTCCGTGACGTCGTCGGCTGCGCCCACAGCGTCGTCACGGCTCACCTCGTCGACCAGGACGGCCACCCCACCCTGCAGGCTCGGAACGAGATCATCGCTTTCCTGGCCGAGCGGCTAGCACAGGGGGAATGAGCCCGGCCACCGGTTCGCCGAAGGGGCTCGGGCCGATCACGCCGTCTGCCGCACTCTGCGCCGGTCACGCGGGGGGGACCTGGGCGAGACGTTCCGGCGCGCCCGAAACCTCGTTCCCGGTGCCCGTGCCGTCTCGGATCAGACCCCGCTCGACACGGCGAACCGTCAGGCAACCCGTCAGCCGAGTGCGCCGAAGCCGCACTGCGAGGGCCGGCAGTCCCTGCCGTCCACCGCCTGCCCCGGCACATCTCGTACATCCACATACAGAAAAGTTGGATTGTGGCGACGGAACCCATTGAATTATCCGGGGCGGTGCAGTTCGAGAACAGTTCGCGAGAATGGAGTGTGATGCAGCCCATTCCGTGGCTCCCCTTTTCCTGCACCGACCCCCGGTAAACTCCTCACCGGAGCCACAGGTTCTGATCACATGTCGTCCGAGGAGGGGGAGAGAAATGAGCATTCGGCGGTTATGGAGTTGCGTCGCTCTGGGAGCACTCGCATTCGGTTCCGCTGCGTCACCGGCGGCGGCCGCGCCATCGGCACCGAGCATGGTGGGTGATGTGTGCGGTGCGGGTTACGCATACGTCCACGCGGAGCCCGTGGTGCGTTCCGGAAGTTTCCTGCCAGCAGGAACCGTGTACGTGGAATACAATTCCTCCACTCGCTCGTTCTGCGGTTTCGCGGTGAAATCCAGGTGGGTGGGTGTGGCGACGGACATGCATGTCGCCACGGTGGGGGCGTCTGGTACGGCCGACAAGGGAAATTCGTTGTCCGGCCCGAGCCTGTACGCGCTCGGCCCGTCCCGTGAGACAGCGTGGGAGCACGACGGTCAGGACTGCGTGTTGTTCGGAGCACGCATTTCGGATCCAGAGGGGAACCAGTACTTCCATCAGTCGGCCAATGCCGCGATCGGATACACGCGGTTGTGCGTCTGAAATCTCCCGGCGTCCATCCGGTCGTCCAGGCACTCGTAGCCTGACCGCGGGAGAACCCCCTCACGCGGGAATTTCGCACATCGGGACGGGCAATCACCAGGTCCGCTCGGACCTGGGTGAACTCCGGGCACACGAGGTCTCGGTGATCGCCGACTGAGTCGAGGCCCGACCGGCGGGGCCGGCCGTGAAGTGGCCGGCCCCGCCTGTGCGAGCGGTGCGGCGATGGAGGGACCGGGAGGCGGGATCTCAGAGCGCCGGGCGTTGGCGGTTCGGCTCCAGTGAGAGTGTGCCGTCCGGTTCGAGGGCCGGGTGCACGGGAGCGCTGACACGGTCGAGGGTCGCGTGCATCCAGGCGGCGTCCTGGCGCGAGGCGGGCTCCAGCCGCATACGCCGGGAACACAGGGGCATCATGCGCAGGCCCAAAAACCGGCCGGTGTCCGCCGCCACCGTGACGAAGTAGGCGAGCCGGAGGTCGTCGCGGTACTCCTCGTACCCGCTGATGCCCTCGTAGTCGTCGATGAAGTCGCCGCAGCCGTACAGCACCAGCCTCTGCCGGTACACCTCGATGGGGCGGGGGTGGTGCGAGGAGTGCCCGTGGACGAGGGCGGCGCCGCCGTCCACCAGGGCGTGCGCGAAACGGATCTGTTCGCGGGGGACGTGGTAGCCCCAGTTGGAGCCCCAGTGCACGGACACGACCACGGTGTCGCCCGCACGTTTCGCCCGCTGTATACGTTCCACCACCGCGGCGGCCGTGCCGGCCGACAGATCGGGGAGACGGGCGACGCCGGAGCGGGCCGCGGTCGCCGCCCAGCCGGACGGGACACCGCTGGAGCCCGCTCCCAGCGCGAGGACGAGGACACGGCCGCCGGTCCTGACGGGGACGACCGCCGGCCGGTACGCCTCGGCGGCACCTCGCCCGGCGCCCGCCACCCGCAGGCCCGAGCGGTCGAGCGTCTCCAGTGTCTCCGCCAGGCCCTCCCGGCCGAAGTCCAGCACATGGTTGTTGGCCAGGACGCAGACGTCGGGCCGGGCCACCGTCAGGGCGGGCACGTTGGCCGGATGCATGCGGTAGTGAACCGCCTTGCCGGGGGCGAACGCGTCACTGCGCGTGACGGAGGTCTCGAGGTTGACGATCCGTACGTCCGGGGCGGCCCCGGCCAGCAGTCGGAGTGCCTCACCCCACGGCCAGGACGGGGGCACGGGGGCCGGGACCGGCCCATTGACCGACTCGGCCATACGGACGTAGGTGCGGGCATCCGCGACACAGGTCTCCCGCAGCACCGGATCGCCGGGGCGGGCCAGGATCTGGTCGACGCCGCGGCCGAGCATCACATCGCCGCACACGAACAGCGTCACCACGTCGCCGCGCATACCACCACGGTAGACGCGCGCCTGCCGAGGCGGGCCGGGCCACGCATCGGGCGAACCCTCCGCCGGGCTCGTCCACGAGAGCCAAAAAAACGGACGTCGATGTCGAGAACCCCTGGCCGGCCACGTCCCCGCAGTGAACGCGCCCACAATGGGGCGCACCAGGACCGAGGAGAGACACGATGGCCAAGTACTTGCTGCTCAAGCACTACCGCGGCGCTCCGGCTCCGGTCAACGACGTGCCCATGGACCGGTGGACGCCACAGGAGATCTCGGCCCACGTGCAGTACATGAACGACTTCGCGGCCCGGCTCGAGAAGACCGGCGAGTTCGTCGACAGCCAGGCGCTCGCCCCCGAGGGGGCCTTCGTCCAGTACGGCGGCGAGGGGCGCCCTCCGGTCACCGACGGCCCGTTCGCCGAGACCAAGGACCTCATCGCCGGCTGGATGGTCATCGACGTCGACACCTACGAACGTGCCCTCGAGCTGGCCGGGGAACTGTCGGCCGCCCCCGGGGCGGGCGGGAAGCCGATCCACGAGTGGCTCGAGGTACGCCCGTTCCTGGCCGCGCCGCCCACCATCACGGAGTGACCTCGTCCATGGACGAGGTCCTGCTCCGGAGCCTCACGCCGAGTGTGCTCGGAATCCTCGTCCGCCGGGGAGCCGATTTCGCGGCGGCCGAGGACGCCGTGCAGGACGCGTTGGTCGAGGCGCTCCGCGTCTGGCCGGCCAGTCCTCCGCGGGATGCGAAGGGCTGGCTGGTCGCCGTGGCCTGGCGCCGGTTCCTCGACGCGAGGCGGGCGGACGCCTCCCGCCGCCGGCGGGAGGACCTCGTCCACGAGGAGCCGGCACCCGGGCCCGCGTCCGCGGTGGACGACACCCTCCAGCTCTACTTCCTGTGCGCCCACCCGTCGCTGACGCCGTCGTCCGCCGTCGCGCTCACGCTGCGCGCCGTCGGCGGGCTGACGACCCGCCAGATCGCCCAGGCTTATCTGGTGCCTGAGGCGACCATGGCGCAGCGGATCAGCCGGGCCAAGCGCACCGTGGCCGGCAGTGGGGTCTCCCCTGCTCATGGGGAGAAGCCGAGGGCTCGGGGAAGGTTCGGTCAGCCCGGTGACGTCGCGACCGTACTGCGCGTCCTCTATCTGGTCTTCAACGAGGGCTACTCCGGCGACGTCGACCTCGCCGCCGAGGCCATCCGGCTCACCCGGCAGCTCGCGGCCACGATCGACCACCCCGAGGTGGCGGGGCTGCTCGCCCTCATGCTGCTCCATCACGCCCGGCGCGCCGCCCGGACCGCGCCCGACGGCAGCCTGGTGCCGCTCGCCGAACAGGACCGTGGCCGATGGGACACCGCTCTGATCGCGGAGGGCGTCGAGATCCTTCAGGCGGCCCTCGCCCGCGACCGACTGGGCGAGTTCCAGGCCCAGGCCGCCGTCGCGGCGCTCCACGCCGACGCGCCCACCGCCGAGGAGACCGACTGGGTGCAGATCGTCGAGTGGTACGACGAACTCACGCGCCTGACCGGCAGCCCGGTCGTCCGGCTCAACCGAGCGGTGGCCGTCGGCGAGGCCGACGGGCCGCGCGCCGGACTGGCGGCGCTCGCGGAACTGGACGTCTCACTGCCCCGCCACACCGCGGTGGCGGCGTACCTCCACGAGCGTGACGGCGACCTGGCGACGGCGGCCCGGCTGTACGCCGAGGCAGCCCTGAAGGCACCCGACCTCGCCGAGCGCGACCACCTGACACGTCAGGCGGCCCGGCTCAACACCCGGCGGCGCCCCTGACAGGCCGCGCTTTCGGATCTTCCCCCTGCGTGGGGCCCGGTCCCGTGGCCGGAGCGGTCACCTCGACGTGAGCAGGCGCCCTCATCGAGGGGCACGGGGCATGCCGGACGTGTTCACTGCTCGGGGTGGCCCTCGAGGAGGCGCCGCAGTGAGGGGAGCAACGCGTCGATGTCCTGTCCGCTCCGGAAGGCGACGACCGTGGTGCCGCCGGTGTCCGTCTCCGAGCGGGACTGCGGACCCGGGAACAGGGCGAGCACCTCACGCATCGCGGCGTCGACCTCTTTGACGGGGTCGGGGGACTCGCCCCGGAGCCACCGGCGCAGCACGTGGTTGTGGGCCGCGACCACGGACGCGGCCATGAGCTCGGACCTGAGCGAGGTCGACTCGCCGGAGTCTCCCAGCCAGTTCGAGATGAACTCGCGGAACAGGCGCTGGTAGCGGGCCACGCTGGCGATCTCGCGGTCGCGGAGCGCGGCGACCTTGCTGGTGAGCCGGTACCGCCGGCGGGCGAGATCGCCCTCGTCGAGGTAGTGCAGCAGCACCAGGCGGACCGCGTCGGAGACGGCGGCCAGGGCGGTCTCGTGGTTGGAGGTGGCCAGGCGGTCCTTGATCTGGTCCAGCATCCGGTCGTGGTCGGGGAAGATGACGTCTTCCTTCGCCGGGTAGTGCCGGAAGAAGGTGGTGCGGCCCACACCGGCGCGTTCGGCGATGTCATCGACGGTGGTCTGCTCGTATCCGCGCTCGTCGAACAGGGCGAAGGCGGCTTCCGAGAGCCGGATCCGCGCGGCTGGCTTGCTCATGATCACCCATCCTTCCCTGTCTCGTCCTTCGGGGGCCACTTGCCCAATGGAATGGTACTGCGTACCGTTCAAAAGAGATGGAGTACCACAGGAGGTCATCGTGGGTTCTCTCGCACGCAGCGAGTCCGGGCTGCCGATCCAGCCGGTCTACGACGCCGGGACACCGGCGGGCTTCGACGCGAACGCCAAACTGGGCGCGCCGGGACGGTTCCCGTTCACCCGGGGCGTGTATCCGTCGATGTACACCGGCCGGCCGTGGACGATGCGGCAGTACGCCGGCTTCGGCACCGCGAAGGAGTCCAACGAGCGCTATCACGAGCTGGTCGGCGCCGGCACCGGGGGCCTGAGCGTGGCCTTCGACCTGCCGACCCAGATGGGCTACGACTCCGACGAGGCCATCGCCCAGGGCGAGGTCGGCAAGGTCGGTGTGGCGATCGACTCGATCCAGGACATGCGCACGCTGTTCCGGGGTCTGCCGCTCGACAAGGTGTCGACGTCGATGACGATCAACGCACCGGCCTCGACGCTCCTCCTGCTGTACCAGCTGGTCGCCGCCGAGCAGGGCGTCCCGGGCGACCTGCTGACCGGGACGATCCAGAACGACGTGCTCAAGGAGTACATCGCCCGCGGCACCTACATCTTCCCGCCGAAGCAGTCGCTGCGGTTGATCAGTGACATCTTCGCCTACTGCCATCGAGAGCTGCCGCGCTGGAACACGATCTCCATCTCCGGCTACCACATGGCCGAGGCCGGGGCCACGCCCGCGCAGGAGATCGCGTTCACCCTCGCCAACGCCAGGGAGTACGTGCGCGCCGCGCTCGCCGCAGGCCTGGACGTCGACGACTTCGCTCCGCGCCTGTCCTTCTTCTTCGTCGCCCGCACCACGCTGCTGGAGGAGGTCGCGAAGTTCCGCGCCGCCCGCCGCATCTGGGCCCGCGTCATGCGCGAGGAGTTCGGCGCCCGGAATCCGAAGTCACAGATGCTGCGCTTCCACACGCAGACCGCCGGTGTGCAGCTGACGGCCCAGCAGCCGGAGGTCAACCTGGTCCGGGTCGCGCTGCAGGGCCTGGGAGCGGTCCTGGGCGGGACTCAGTCCCTGCACACCAACTCCTACGACGAGGCCATCGCCCTGCCCACCCAGAAGGCAGCACGACTGGCCCTGCGCACCCAGCAGGTCATCGCTTACGAAACCGATGTGACCAAGACCGTCGACCCCTTCGCGGGTTCCTACTTCATGGAGTCGATGACCGACGAGATCGAGGCGGCGGTGCTGGAGCTGATGCAGGCCGTCGAGGACCGCGGCGGTGCCGTCGCGGCCATCGAGCAGGGCTTCCAGAAGTCCGAGATCGAGCGCTCCGCCTACCTGATCTCTCAGGAGATCGACAACAAGGAACGCACCGTGGTCGGCGTCAACACGTTCGTTCTGGACGAGGAGGAACCGTACGAGCCGCTGCGCGTAGACCCCCAGATCGAGTTCGACCAGCGGGAACGCCTCGCCGCCCTGCGCAGGGACCGCGACAACGACGCCCTCGAACGAGCCCTCGACGCCCTGCGCACCGCCGCCCAGGGCACCGAGAACGTGCTCCCCGCGATACGGGAGGCCCTGCGGGGGCACGCCACGGTCGGTGAGGTCTCCCACGCGTTGCGCGACGTCTGGGGCGTACACGTCCCCCACGACACCTTCTGACCAGTGAGCCCCGGAGTGGAACAACCAGTGAACGACATCGACATGCGTACGACCGCGGGGAAGCTCGCGGACCTGCAACAACGTATCGACCAGGCCACGCACGCCGGCTCGCAGCGCGCGGTGGAGAAACAGCACGCCAAGGGCAAACTGACCGCCCGGGAACGGATCGCCCTGCTGCTGGACGAGGACTCCTTCGTGGAGCTGGACGAGTTCGCCCGGCACCGCTCCACCGGCTTCGGCCTGGAGACCAACCGCCCCTACGGCGACGGCGTCATCACCGGCTACGGCACCGTCGACGGCCGCCCCGTCGCCGTCTTCTCCCAGGACTTCACCGTCTTCGGCGGCGCCCTGGGCGAGGTCTACGGCCAGAAGATCGTCAAGGTGATGGACTTCGCCCTGAAGACCGGCTGCCCCGTCATCGGCATCAACGACTCCGGCGGCGCCCGCATCCAGGAGGGCGTGGCCTCACTGGGCGCCTACGGCGAGATCTTCCGCCGCAACACCCACGCCTCCGGCGTGATCCCGCAGATCTCCCTGGTCCTGGGCCCGTGCGCGGGCGGCGCGGTCTACTCCCCGGCGATCACCGACTTCACCGTCATGGTCGACCGGACGTCGCACATGTTCATCACCGGACCGGACGTGATCAAGACGGTCACCGGCGAGGACGTCGGCTTCGAGGAGCTGGGCGGCGCCCGCACCCACAACACCGCCTCCGGGGTGGCCCACCACCTGGCCGGCGACGAGAAGGACGCCATCGAGTACGTCCAGCAGCTGCTGTCCTACCTGCCCTCCAACAACCTCGCCGAGGCGCCCGCCTTCCCCCAGGAAGCCGACCTGGAGCTGACCGGCACCGACCGGGAACTGGACGTCCTGGTCCCGGACTCCGCCAACCAGCCCTACGACATGCACACCGTCATCGAGCACGTGCTGGACGACGGCGAGTTCCTCCAGACCCAGCCGCTGTTCGCCCCGAACATCCTCACCGGCTACGGCCGCATCGAGGGCCGCCCCGTCGGGATCGTCGCCAACCAGCCGCTGCAGCTGGCCGGCTGCCTGGACATCACCGCCAGCGAGAAGGCCGCCCGCTTCGTGCGCACCTGCGACGCCTTCAACCTGCCGGTGATCACCTTCGTGGACGTGCCCGGCTTCCTGCCCGGGGTGGACCAGGAACACGACGGCATCATCCGCCGCGGCGCCAAACTGATCTTCGCCTACGCGGAGGCCACCG
Organism: Streptomyces cathayae; assembly: GCF_029760955.1. Taxonomy (GTDB): domain Bacteria; phylum Actinomycetota; class Actinomycetes; order Streptomycetales; family Streptomycetaceae; genus Streptomyces; species Streptomyces cathayae. The sequence goes on along the minus strand of NZ_CP121682.1, from coordinate 7,337,267 downwards.
TCCCGCTGATCACGGTCATCACCCGCAAGGCGTTCGGCGGCGCCTACGACGTGATGGGCTCCAAACACCTGGGCGCCGACCTGAACCTGGCCTGGCCCACCGCGCAGATCGCGGTGATGGGCGCCCAGGGCGCGGTCAACATCCTGCACCGGCGCACCATCGCCGGCGCCGAAGACCCCGAGGCCGCCCGCGCCCAGCTGATGCGGGAGTACGAGGACGCCCTGCTCAACCCCTATGCCGCGGCCGAGCGCGGCTACGTGGACGCGGTGATCATGCCCTCCGAGACCCGCCGCCACCTGGTCCGCGGACTGCGCCAGCTGCGCACCAAACGCGAGACGCTGCCGCCCAAGAAACACGGCAACATCCCCCTCTGACCCCCGCCGACCCCCCCAGCCCTCTTCCAACCCGCCTCTTCCAGCCCGCCTTCTCGCCCCCCCAGGAGCCGCTGTGATCAAGGTCGTACGGGGCAACCCCACCCCGGAGGAGCTCGCCGCCATGGTCGCGCTGCTCTCCGCCGTCCGCGCACCGGATCCCGGGCCCGCTCCCCTCCGTGCCGGTGCCTGGGCCTCCCCTCGCCTGCTCCTGCGCACGCCACAGGGATACGGCCCTGCCGGCTGGCGCACCTCAGCCCTCCCCCAGTGAATTTCCGAACGGAGAGACCATGAACGTCCTGCGACAGCGCGCAGATCTCGGCGGTGCGGCGCCGCCCCGGCTGCGTGTGGTGATCGCCAAGCCCGGGCTCGACGGTCACGACCGCGGCGCCAAGGTGATCGCCCGCGCGCTGCGCGACGCCGGGCACGAGGTGATCTACACCGGACTGCACCAGACCCCGGAGCAGATCGTCGCCACCGTCATCGCCGAGGACGCGCCCGTCCTGGGGCTTTCCGTCCTCTCGGGCGCCCACCTGACGATCGTGGGGCGCGTGATCGAACTGCTGGCACGGGAAGACGCGAGCGACGTACGCATCCTGGTCGGCGGCATCATCCCGGACGCCGACGTCCGCGCGCTCGAAGCCATGGGCGTCGCCGCGGTGTTCACCCCCGGTGCGAACATCCGCCGCATCGTCGAGACCGTCGACGCGCTCAGTGCCGACCGGACGGACGTACAGGAGACGGCATGCTGACCAAGGTGCTCATCGCCAACCGTGGCGAAATCGCTGTCCGTGTGGCCCGGGCCTGCCGGGACGCCGGCCTCACCAGCGTCGCCGTCTACGCCGACCCGGACCGGGACGCTCTGCACGTCCGCGCCGCGGACGAGGCCTTCGCCCTGGGCGGTGACACCCCGGCCACCAGCTACCTGGACAGCGACAAGGTCCTCAAGGCCGCCGCCGAGTCCGGCGCGGACGCCATCCACCCCGGCTACGGCTTCCTCTCCGAGAACGCCGACTTCGCCCAGGCCGTCCTGGACGCCGGCCTGACCTGGATCGGCCCGCCCCCGGCCGCCATCCGCAACCTGGGCGACAAGGTCGCCGCCCGGCACATCGCCCAACGCGCCGGCGCCCCCCTGGTGGCCGGCACCCCCGACCCGGTCACCGGGGCCGAGGAGGTCCTCGCCTTCGCGAAGCAGCACGGCCTGCCCATCGCCATCAAGGCCGCCTTCGGCGGCGGCGGCCGCGGCCTGAAGGTCGCCCGCGCCCTGGAGGAGATCCCCGAGCTCTACGACTCCGCGGTCCGCGAGGCCACCGCCGCCTTCGGCCGCGGCGAATGCTTCGTCGAACGCTACCTGGACCAACCCCGGCACGTGGAGACCCAGTGCCTGGCCGACACCCACGGCAACGTGGTGGTCGTCTCCACCCGCGACTGCTCGCTGCAGCGCCGCCACCAAAAACTCGTCGAGGAGGCCCCCGCCCCCTTCCTCTCCGACACCCAGGTGGCCGAGCTGTACGCCTCCTCCAAGGCCATCCTCAAGGAGGCCGGCTACGTCGGCGCCGGCACCGTGGAATTCCTGGTCGGCGCCGACGGCACCATCTCCTTTTTGGAGGTCAACACCCGCCTGCAGGTCGAACACCCGGTCACCGAGGAGGTCGCCGGCCTCGACCTGGTCCGCGAGATGTTCCGCATCGCCGACGGCCAGCCGCTGGGCTACGACGACCCGCCGCTGCGCGGCCACTCCTTCGAGTTCCGCATCAACGGCGAGGACCCGGGCCGCAACTTCCTGCCCGCCCCCGGCACGGTGACCGCCTTCGCCCCGCCCACCGGACCCGGCGTGCGCCTGGACGCCGGGGTGGAGTCCGGCAGCGTGATCGGCCCGGCCTGGGACTCGCTGCTGGCCAAACTGATCGTCACCGGCCGCACCCGCGCCGAGGCCCTGCAGCGCGCCGCCCGCGCCCTGGACGAGTTCACCGTCGAGGGCATGGCCACCGCCATCCCCTTCCACCGCGCGGTGGTGGCCGATCCGGCCTTTGCCCCCGAGCTGCACGGCCAGGACGGCCCGTTCAGCGTGCACACCCGCTGGATCGAGACCGAGTTCGTCAACGACATCAAGCCGTTCACGGCCGGCACCGACGCCGAGGCCGACGAGGAGGACGCGGGCCGCGAGACCGTGGTGGTCGAGGTCGGCGGCAAGCGCCTGGAGGTCTCGCTGCCCGCCTCGCTGGGCATGTCGCTGGCCCGCACCGGGCTGGCGGCCGGCGCCCGGCCCAAGCGGCGGGCGGCCAGGAAGTCCGGCCCGGCCGCCTCCGGCGACACCCTGGCCTCCCCGATGCAGGGCACCATCGTCAAGATCGCCGTCGAGGAGGGCCAGCAGGTCCAGGAGGGCGACCTGGTGGTGGTGCTGGAGGCGATGAAGATGGAACAGCCGCTGAACGCGCACCGCTCGGGCACCGTCAAGGCGCTGAGCGCCGAGGTCGGCGCGTCCGTCACCTCCGGCGCGGTCATCTGCGAGATCAAGGACTGACGGGTCCTCAGCCTCCGCCGCGTGCCGGTCCGCAGCGGCGGAGGCTTCGTCCCGAGCGGCCGACGCGGCCGTCTTCGGCCGCTCGGGCGAGCGGACGGGGCACCGCCCCACGCCGAGGCCCGCCCGCTCCGTGTCGGCTACGATCTTTGCAGTCGGCCGTGTTCGACCTGTGTCACGGCCACGACCACGCACTGCCGGATCCATCGAACCGGTGACCGTCCCGGCTGGCGGAGCGGGCACCGCCCGGGCCGGTGTTCGCCCGTCGGACGATGGCTCCGGGCGGTGCGACGGCGCGCAGAGAACCGATGAGGGAGACCGACCGATGATCTTCATCACCGCCAAATTCCGTATCCGTCCCGAGTACGCGGACCAGTGGCCGGACATCGCCGCCGACTTCACCGCGGCGACCCGCGACGAGCCGGGTTGTCTGTGGTTCGACTGGTCCCGCAGCATCGACGACCCGACGGAGTACGTCCTGGTCGAGGCCTTCCGTGACGACGCGGCGGGGGCGGCCCATGTACAGTCCGAGCACTTCAGGGCCGCGCAGCGGACCCTGCCGCCGCACCTCGCCGAGACCCCGCGGATCGTGAACGCGACGGTGCCGCAGGACGACTGGTCGCTGCTGGGCGAGATGAGCGTTCCCGAGAAGGGCTGACGTCCCGTCCCCTTCAGCGGCCGCGCCGGTGCAGCTTCAGGTCCGTGACCACGGGGCGGTGGTCCGACGCGTCCGTCGCGGCCTCGTGGGCACCGGTCACGGTGATGCCGGGGGAAACCGTCACCAGGTCGATGCGCTTGACGGGGTCGACCGCCGGGTACGTCCCACCGCCGTCCGGGGCGGCGTCCCGCAACCGCCGCCACAGCGGCGCCAGCTCCGGAGCCGTCGCCTCGGCGTTGAAGTCGCCGACCAGGATCTTCGGTCCGTGGTCGGCGGCCAGCACCTCGAGCATGTCCGCCACCTGGGCCGCACGGATCGACGGGTCGGCCCGGTGGTCCAGATGCGTGCTGTAGACGTGCACGAACACGCCCTTGACGTCGACCGTCACCTCGGCGAAGCCGGGCGCCGGGGCGGGCACCGGATCGGACGTCTGGGTGGAGAGCCGGGTGATCTCGTGGTTCTCGGCCTCGAGCACCGGGGGGCGGCTCAGCACGGCGACACCGTACTGCCGGCGCTCCCCGTCGGCGGTGGCCGGGTCCAGATCGTAGATCGGTGCGAAGAACACCCGCATGTCCAGCGCGTCGGCGAGCGCGCGGGCCTCGTCGACGAAGTCGCTCCGGGCGCCCCAGTGCACGTCGACCTCCTGGAGACCGATCACGTCGGCGTCCAGACCGCGTAGGGCCTCCGCGGTGCGGCCGAGGTCGAAGACCCCGTCCTGGCCGGCTCCGGCGTGGATGTTGTAGGTCGCCACCCGCAGCGGTACGGCCGGGGCCTGCGCCCCGGAGGGTCCGGCCGCCGCCGGTGTCGCCGTGGCGAGTACGACGGCCATGACGGCTACGGCGGCGGTCAGCGGGGCGGCCGTACGGGCACCGCGGACGGGGCGTCGGGAACTGTGCGGCATGCCTTCTCCGAGCCGAGTGGACGTCATGACCCGTGTCACGACCGCGTCATTCTCTCTCGCTCGGCCCGGCTTCTGTGGGCAGTTCGCCGCTTCCCGGCCGGGTCCGCGGTGCCCCGGACCGACGGGGCGGGAGCGGGGCGGCTCAGGTCACTCGGTGAGTGCCTTCTCGATGTCGGTGATGACCTGCTCCATGGCGTTCGGGCCGTTGCTGCTGCTCCAGACCTGGCCGTCGACCCCGTGGTCCTGTCCTGCCTGGACGGCGTTCATCCGGGTGAAGGCCTTCTCCGAGCGTGCGGCCTCCAGCGCCTTGTCGCCCTCGGCGTTGAGCGTGGCGATGAAGACGTGGTCGGCGTCGGCCCGGGTGAGGTTCTCCAGGGACAGCGGGTCCGAGTGCGGCTGCGCGCCGAGGTCCTCGGCGATGGGCATCGGTGTCAGACCGGCCTCCCGCAGCATCGCGGTGGGCATGTTGGCGGCGTTCATCACGATCGGGCCGCCCGGCATCCACCGCATCACGAGGCCCGTGCCCTTGGCGCCGTCGCCCGCCTTCCGCGCGCGGTCGAGCAGGGCGTCGATCTTCTGGTCGAGTTCGTCGGCCTTGCCGAGCGCCTCGCCGTAGGTGTCGAGGCCGAAGCGCCAGTCGCCGGCGGCCGGGACGATGGTCGGTGCGATGGCGGAGAGCGTCTCGTACTGCGACTTCTCCAGATCGGGGCCGGTGAGGATGAGGTCCGGCTCGGCCTTGAGGATCGCCTCGGTGTTGGGTTCCCGGACGGTGGCGACCAGCGGGATGCCCTCGGCCCGTTCGCCCAGATAGGCGGGGGCGCCCTCGGCTCCTCTGGCGGCGCTGGTGCCCACCGGGGTGACGCCGAGGGAGAGGGCGGTGTCCAGGGAGGCGTCATTGAGGGTGACGACCTTCTTCGGCGTGCCGTCGATCTTCACCTCGCCGAAGGCCGTCTGCACGGTGCGCCCGGTCCCGGCGTCCGCCGCCTTCTCCGTGCTGTCGCCCGGAGTGCCGGAGTCGGAGCCCGAGCAGGCGGCGAGGGTCATGACCAGCGGGGCGGCCGCCAGAGCGAGAGCGGCGGAGCGCAGCGGGGAGCGGCTTCCGGACATGGGGGTCTCCAGGAAAGGTGGATGTATGACACAAGCAAAATTAGGTTAACCTCACCTTTGTTGAATGCGGAAGGAGGGACGGTCGTGACGCTGCGTTCACTCGTCCTGCGCGGCTTGCTGCCCGGCGCCGGGCTGCTGCTGGCGGCCGTACTCGCGAGTCTGCTCCTGGGCGCGGGGGAGGTCGGACCGGGGCGCGCCCTGGCCGCCCTGCTCGGCGGGGCGGACGGCGATGCCCGTTTCACCGTGCTGGAACTGCGGCTGCCGCGCACCCTGGTCGCGGTCGCCGTCGGCGTGGCCCTGGGCGTCGCGGGAGCCCTGCTCCAGGCGGCCGCCCGCAACCCCCTGGCCGAACCGGGCCTGCTGGGGGTGAGCGCGGGGGCGTCCTTCGCCGTGGTCGTCGCCCTGGTCCTCGGTGCTTCGGCGGCCACCCTCGGCCCGTATGTGGCGGTCCTGGGGGCGGGCGCGGGGTGTCTGCTGGCGCTGGCCGCGGCCCGGCTGCGCGGGGCCGGGGACGATCCCGTGCGCCTCGTGCTCGCCGGTGCGGCCTTCAGCGGGCTGATGGCCGCGGGCTCCTCGGTGATGCTGCTCGTCGACGCCCGGGCCGCCGACGAGATCCGCTTCTGGACCATCGGGTCGGTGGCCGGACGGGAACTGGCGGATCTGTGGGCCGTCGTCCCCGTCGTCGGTCTCGGGCTTCTCCTCGCCGTCCTCGTGGCTCGCTCCCTGACCGCGCTGAGTCTCGGTGACGACGTGGCCACCGGCCTCGGCCACCGGCCCGGCCGGGTCAGGGCCCTCGCGGTGACGTCCGTGGCCCTGCTGGTCGGCGGGGCCACCGCCCTGGCGGGCCCCGTGGCCTTCGTCGGGCTCGTCGTGCCGTTCGCCGCCCGCGCCCTGGTCGGCCCGGACCTGCGCCGGCTGCTGGCCGTCTCCGTCTTCATCGGCCCCGCCACCGTGCTCACCGCCGACGTCGTCTCCCGGCTCGTCGCGCGCCCCTACGAGATGCCCCTCGGCGTCATGACCGCGCTCCTGGGCGCGCCCGTCCTGGTCGCCGTCGTCCGATCCCACAGGTTGCCCTCGCTGTGAAGACTCTCCCCGACCCGTCCGGACCGGCGACCGGGACCGCGGCGCAGGCCCGCCGCGCACCGCGCGGCGTCCCCGGCACCTGGCGCCTGGCCGTCGGCCCCTACGCCGTCCTGGTCCCGCGCAAGCCGCTGCTGGGCACCGCCGCCGTCCTGGTCGTGCTGATCGCCGCGAGCGGGGTGCACCTCGCCGTCGGCGAGATCTTCGTCCACCCGCTGGACGCGCTGCGCGCTCTGGCGGGCGAGGGCACCCCCCGCGACGTCCTGGTCGTCGAACGTCTGCGGCTGCCGCGCCTGCAGGCCGGCCTGGCCGTCGGCGCCGCCCTCGGCGCGGCCGGCTGCCTGATGCAGACCCTCGCCCAGAACCGGCTGGCCACCCCCGACACCGTCGGCCTCAACGACGGCGCCGCGGCCTTCGCCGTCGCCTCGGTCACCGGAATCAGCACCGGTCTGCTGCCCAGCGCCGCCGCTCTCACCGGTGCCGCCACCGCCGCCGCCCTCACTCTCGCCCTCAGCGGCGGCGCCGGACGCGGGGGCTACCGGTTCCTCGTCGTGGGTCTCGGCGTCGGCGCCGTCTTCGGCGCGGTCACCAGTCTCGTCCTGGCCCGCTCGGCCGCCGACGCGGCCAACGCCGCCTACGGCTGGACCGTCGGTACCCTCAACGGCCGCGATCAGGGAACGGTGTCCCTGCTCGCCGTCGCCCTGCTCCTCGCCCTGCCGCTCGGCATGGTCCTCGGCCGCCGGCTGCTCCTGCTGCGCCTGTCCGACTCCGTCGCCTCCGGTCTCGGCGTCCGGGTCAGGGCCCTGCGCCTGGCCGTCATCGCCGTCGCGGTCGTCCTCGGCGGCCTCGCCGTCGCCGTCGCCGGGCCGCTGGGCATGATCGCGCTCGCCGCCCCCGAGGCCGCCCGCCGCATCGCCGGGCCCCGCGCCGTCCCCGTCCTGCTCTCCGCCCTCGCCGGGGCGCTCTTCACCCTCCTCGCCGACCTGGTGGGCCGCACCGTGCTCGCTCCGCTGGAGGTCCCTGTCGGCCTCGTCACCGCCGTCGTCGGCGGCCCGTACCTGATCTGGCTGCTGCTCACCACCCGTACCAGGAGGTCCCTGTGAACCCGGTCGACGCCGACAGCCGCCTGCGCACCCGGGCCCTGTCTCTGGGGCACGGCTCCGACCTCGTCATCGACGGTCTGGACCTCGCTCTGCCTCAGCGCCGGGTCACTGTCATCGTCGGCCCCAACGGGTGCGGCAAGTCCACCCTCCTCAGCGGGCTGGCCCGCACCCTGCGCCCGCGGGGCGGCGCCGTCCTCCTCGACGGCCGGGAGTTCGCCAAGATCCCCACCCGGGAGATCGCCCGCACCATCGGCATGCTCCCCCAGTCCGCGATCGCCCCCGACGGCCTCACCGTCCGCGACCTCGTCCGCTACGGCCGCCAGCCCCACCAGGGCCTGCTGCGTCAGTGGTCCGCCGCCGACGCCCGCGCGGTCGAGGAGGCGCTCACCGCCGCCGACCTGCACGGCCTCGCCGACCGCCCGCTCGAGACGCTCTCCGGCGGTCAGCGCCAGCGTGCCTGGATCGCCATGGCCGTCGCCCAGGAGACCGAGATCCTCCTCCTCGACGAACCCACCTCGGCCCTCGACATGGGCCACGCCCTCGAAGTGCTCGAACTGGTCCGCTCGCTGGCCGCACAGGGCCGCACCCCGGTCCTGGTCCTCCACGACCTGACCACCGCGTGCCGCTACGCCGACCACATGATCGCCCTCAAGGACGGGGCGGTGGTAGCCCGGGGCGCCCCGTCCGCCATCGTCTCCCCCGACCTCGTCCGAGAGCTCTACGGCGTCGAGAGCTCCATCCTCACCGACCCGGTCCACGGCACCCCGGTGATCTGTCCCCTGCACATCGCCACCTCCACGGCGGGCACCTGACCCCGAAGCGGCGGTCCGGGCGGGGACGGCGGGGGGCGGCCGGTCCGGGTCCGCCCTCCCCGTCCCGCCCCTGGCCTTGTCAGTGTCGCGGAAGCGCATGTATAACGTTGTAAAACTCTCATCCGGCGGCTCGGCGCCCGGCTCACGGTGACGGCACCCGTCTCGGCTCCGGTCCCCGGCCGGGCCGTCCACGAAGGGATTGCCGTGCGGGTCAGCCTCAAGGACGTCGCCGCGCACGCGGGGGTCTCCATCAAGACCGTCTCCAACGTGGTGAACAACTATCAGCACGTCACCCCTGCCATGCGCGAGCGCGTCCAGAGATCCATCGACGCTCTCGGCTACCGGCCCAACCTGACCGCCCGGCACCTGCGCAAAGGGCGCACCGGCATCATCGCGCTCGCCCTGCCCGAACTCGGCAACCCCTACTTCGCCGAACTCGCCGCCGCCGTCATCGACACCGCGGCCGAGCACGACTACATCGTGCTGCTGGACCACACCGGGGGCCGCCGTGAGCAGGAGATCCTGGTCAGCCAGGGGTTCCGGGCCAGGGTCATCGACGGACTCATCCTCAGCCCCATCGAGCTGGAGGCCAAGGACTTCCGCGAGCGCACGGAGCAGGTGCCGCTGGTGCTGCTCGGCGAGCGGGAGTACGACCTGCCGTACGACCACATCGCCATCGACAACGTCGCCGCGGCCCGCGCCGCCGTCCGGCACCTGGTCTCACTGGGACGCCGCAAGGTGGCGTTCATCGGGGCCCGGCGCGCCCGCAGCGAACCCGCCCAACTGCGGGTACGGGGCTGGCGCGAGGAGCTCACCGCCGTCGGGCTCCCCGCCGACGAGGGCCTCGTCGCCGCCACCGACGGCTGGGGCCACGCGGACGGTGCGGCGGCGATGGCCCACATCCTGGACAGCGGGCAGCGGCCCGACGCGGTGTTCGCCTACAACGACCCGATGGCCATCGGGGCGATGCGGGTCCTGCACGAGCGTGGCCTGCGGATCCCCGACGACATCGCCGTCGTCGGATTCGACGACGTGCTCGAAGGACGGTTCGGCGCGGTGACCCTCACCTCCGTGTCACCGGACAAGGCCGCCATCGGCAGACTCGCGGTGGAGTCGGTGCTGGCCCGGCTGCACGACGCGGCTCCCGAGCCGCGTCGCATCCGGGCCGACTACCGCCTGGTCGAACGGGAGAGCACCCTGGGCCGGCCCGCCGGCACCGGAACCGCGGACGTCTGACCGCGGGTGTCGGCTCCCGGCTCACCGGCCGTGCGGGCACCTCCCCGGGCCCCGAACCGGGCCTGGACCGGCCCCGTCCGGCAAGCGCTTGCCGGACCCGCTCCGCGTCCGCGCGCCGTCACCGCCGCGGGCAGAACTTGCCCGCCCCGCCCACCCTCTCCCCCGCCGCGCTCCGCTCCCGCCTTGCGCGCAGGGGGTTTACAGCGTTCTTCCAACGATGTAAAAACCTGTTGGCGGCGAACCGGACGCCGTATCGCCCACCGGGAGCAGCACCGGTTCCGCGCTCTCCAGCTCCCCAGTTCCCTTTTCAGCGTCACCCGGATCGGGGTCACCATGCAGCGCACCACTCATCGCCCTCACCTCCTCGCCCGCCCCGTGCTCGTGGCCTTGGCCGCCACGGTGGCCCTGACCGCCACCTCCTGCGCGAAATCGGAGGACGACGCGTCGGACAGCAAGAAATCCCCGGCAGCCGCGGCCGACGCCGGCCAGAAGGTCGTCACGCCGAAGCCGGGCGGCAAGACCTGCGCCATCGACGCGTACGGCGGAAAGGAACTCGACCTCAAGGGCGCCACCGTCGGCTTCTCGCAGTCGGAGAAGGAGGCCAACCCGTTCCGCATCGCCGAAACGCAGTCCATCAAGGACGAGGCGGCGAAGCGGGGGGTCAAACTCCTGACGACCAACGCCCAGTCGCAGTTCTCCAAGCAGATCAGCGACGTCCAGGACCTGCTCGCCAAGGGTGCCGACCTGCTGGTCATCGCGCCGCTCAACTCCGACGGCTGGGACCCGGTGCTGCAGGCCGCCGCCGCCAAGAAGGTCCCGATCGTCACGATCGACCGCAAGATCAACGCCACCGCCTGCAAGGACTACGTCTCCTTCATCGCCTCGGACTTCGTCGAGCAGGGCCGGCGGGCCGCCGACCAGATGATCGAGGCCACCGGCGGCAAGGGCGAGGTCGCGATCCTGCTGGGCGCGGCCGGGAACAACGTCACCACCGAACGCACCGAGGGATTCAAGGAGCGGGTCGCGGAGAAGGCCCCCGGTCTGAAGGTCGTCTTCGAGCAGACCGGTGACTTCGCCCGCGAGAAGGGGCAGCAGGTCACCGAGCAGCTCATCCAGTCCAAGCCGGACATCAAGGGCATCTACGCGGAGAACGACGAGATGGGCCTGGGCGCGGTGGCCGCGCTCAAGGGCGCGGGCAAGAAGGCCGGCGACGTCGAGATCGTCACGGTCGACGGCACGCGCAACGCCGTACAGGGCATCGTCGACGGCTGGATCACCGGCGTCATCGAGTCCAACCCGCGGTTCGGTCCGCTGGCGTTCGAGACGCTGGACACCTTCACCCAGGGCGAGGAAGTGCCTCAGGAGATCGTCATCCAGGACAGCGCCTACGACGCCGACAACGCCGGGCAGGACCTCGGCAAGGCCTACTGATCCCCCGCGGGGCCCGTTCCCTCCGGGCCCCGCCGTCCGTCACCACTCACTTCCTGGAGGCACAGGTGGCTCCCCCCGCCGCAGTCCTCGCGGTCCGCGGACTGAGCAAGACCTTCCCGGGCGTCCGGGCCCTGGACGACGTGGACCTGACCCTGCATCCGGGCGAGGTCCACGCCCTGATCGGCGAGAACGGCGCCGGCAAGTCGACGCTCATCAAACTCCTCACCGGTGTCCACCGGCCCGACGCGGGTGACATCGTTTTCCAGGGCCGTGAGGTCTCCTTCGCCACACCGCTGGAGGCGCAGAAGGCCGGGATCTCGACCATCTACCAAGAGGTCAACCTCATCCCGCTGCTGAGCGTGGCCCGCAACCTCTTCCTGGGCCGCGAGCCGCGCACCCGTCTCGGCCTGCTGGACTTCGCCCGTATGCACAGGGAGGCCGAGGAGACCCTGCGCTCCTACGGCGTCCGGGTGGACGTCCGTCTGCCGCTGCGCGTCCTCGGCGTCGGTGCTCAGCAGATGGTCGCCCTGGCCCGCGCGGTGGCGACCGAGGCGCGCGTCGTCATCATGGACGAACCGACCTCCTCGCTCGAACCGCGTGAGGTCGAGACGCTGTTCTCGGTGATCCGGCGGCTGCGTGACGAGGGCATCGCGGTCGTCTACGTCAGTCACCGGCTGGACGAGCTGTACGCCGTGTGCGACACGGTCACCGTGCTGCGCGACGGGCGGCGCGTCCATCACGGCCGCCTCGCCGACCTCGACCGTCTCTCCCTGGTGTCGACCATGCTGGGCCGGGAGCTGGGCGAGGTCCGCACGGAGGGCCTGACCCGGTTCACCGGCGACCACCACGCCGTCAGCGCCCAACCGGTGCTGGAGGCGAGGGAGCTGACGGCCCCGCACAAGTTGCACGAGGTGTCCGTGGCGATCCGGCCCGGCGAGGTCGTGGGACTCGGCGGACTCCTCGGGTCCGGGCGGACCGAGACGGCCAAGGCCATCTCCGGTGCGCTGGCGACGAGTTCCGGGCAGGTCCTGGTGGCCGGTGTCCCGTTGCGCGGCGGCTCCACCCCCGCCGCCATCCGGGCAGGCATCAGTCTGCTGCCCGAGGACCGCAAGAGCGAGGGCATCGTTCCCGGGCTCTCGGTCCGCGAGAACATCTCACTGGCCGTGCTGCCCCGGCTCTCCCGTTTCGGTCTGGTCTCCGAGGCACGCGTCGACAGCGTCGTGGACACCTTCGTCGAGCGGCTGCGCATCAAGGCGTCCTCCCCGCACCAGAAGGTCGGTGAACTGTCCGGCGGCAACCAGCAGAAGGTGCTGCTCGCCCGCTGGCTGGCGATGAACCCCAAGGTGCTGCTGCTGGACGAGCCCACCCGGGGCATCGATGTCGGGGCCAAGGCCGAGGTGCAAAGACTCGTGGACGAACTGGCCGCGGACGGCCTGGCCGTTCTGCTCATCTCCTCCGATCTGGAGGAACTCATCGAAGGGTCCGACCGCGTGGTCGTGCTGAAGGACGGTGCGGTCGTCGGCGAACTGGCCGGCGAGGACGTCACCGAGGACACACTGATGCGGACCATCGCCGGGCACGCACCGGCCGGGAACACGGCCGGTGCCACGGCCGCGGAGGAGGCCGGCGATGGCTGAAGCCGCTCTGCGCACCGCGCCGCTGGACCGGGCCCGCGTCCTGCAGTGGCTGCAGACATACGGCGTCTACGCCGGCGTGGCACTGCTGCTGGTCGTCAACACCGTCGTCACCCCGCACTTCCTGTCCGCGGAGAACTTCCGCACCCAGGCCGTGCAGGTCTCCCCCGTCATCATCGTCGCGCTCGGCATGGCCCTGGTCATCGGCACCGAGGGCATCGATCTGTCGGTCGGCGCCGTGATGGCGCTGGCAGCCTCCGTGACCGCCCTGTACCTCGGCTACGGTCTGCTGCCGGCGCTGCTGGTGGTAGCGGTGTTCGCCGCCGCGGTGGGGGTGGCCAACGGGGCACTGGTCGCCTTCGTCGGAGTGCAGCCGATCGTGGCCACCCTGGCGCTCATGGTCGGCGGCCGGGGCCTCGCCCTGGTCCTGCTGCCGCAGCTGGAGGATCTGCGCAACCCCGCGCTCGCCTCCCTGGGATCCGGCGACGTCCTGGGCGTCCCCTATCTGATCCTCATCGCCGCCGTCCTGGCGCTGCTGGCCGCGTTCGTGGTCCGCCGCACCACGTTCGGGCGCCAGCTGCTGGCCATCGGTGACAGCCGCCCCGCGGCGCAGCTGGCGGGCCTGCCGGTGCGGCGCGTGCTGATCGTCGTGTACGTGCTGTGCGCGCTGCTGGCGGCCGTGGCGGGCGTGCTGGCCACCGCCCGGCTCCAGGCCAGCGACCCGACCTCACTGGGCAATCTGATGGAACTGTCCGCCATCACCGCCGTCGTGGTCGGCGGGACCCCGCTGACCGGCGGCCGTGTCAACATCGCCGGCACCGTGGCGGGAGCGGTCCTCATCCAGTTGCTCACCGCCACCCTCATCAAGCACGATCTGCCGCCGTCGTGGACCCAGATCGCGCAGGCCATAGTGATCGTGTGCGCGGTCTACGCGGCACGGGGACGGGGGAAACGATGACCGCGACGAAGACGGACGTGCCCGTGGCCACCGCGGGCGGGCGACCGCCGAAGGCCGCGGGCCCCGAGGGTCCCCTGCGCTCGGAGCGCCTCAGTGCCCTGGTCCAGCAGCACGGGGCGCTGGCCGTGCTGGTGCTCGTCTCGCTGGTGGCGTCGGTCGGCTTCGACTCCTTCGCCACCGGGGACAACGTCGGCAACATGGCGACGAGTTCGGCTTTCCTGGCGATCGTCGCCCTCGGGATGACCTTCGTCATCATCACCGGGGGCATCGATCTGTCGGTCGGTTCCCTGTTCGCCCTGGGCGGCGTCCTGGCGGCCTGGGGGTCTCGGCACGGGACCCTGGTGGCGCTGCTGCTGCCCCTCGTGGTGTGCGGTGGGATCGGTGCCGTCAACGGCCTGCTGGTGGCGCGTTCCCGGCTGGCGCCGTTCATCGTCACCCTGGCGGCCATGCTGGGGGCGCGCGGTCTGATGCTGGCCCTCACCGACGAGGGCGCCGAGACCTACCTGATCGGCAAGGGTTCCTTCCTGTCCGAACTCGGCCAGGGCACCACGCTCGGCATCGGCAACCCCGTGTGGGTCACCCTGACGCTGTTCGTCGCCGGAGCGGTCGTCCTGCGCCGCACCCGCTTCGGACAGCATGTGTACGCGGTCGGCGGCAACGAGGACGCCGCGGCCCTGATGGGTGCTCCGGTGGCCCGGACCAAGATCCTCGTCTACACGTTGTCCGGGGTGCTGGCCGGGCTGGCCGGTGCGCTCAACGCCGCCTGGCTCGCGTCCGGTGTGACCATCCTCGGCAACGGCATGGAGCTGGAGGCCATTTCCGCCGTCGTGATCGGCGGCACGCTGCTCACCGGCGGCCTCGGCTATGTCAGCGGCTCGCTGGTCGGTGTCCTTCTGCTCAAGGTGATCCAGAACGTCATCAACCAGATCGGCTCCCTGGACTCCTCCTACCAGCAGGTCGTCAGCGGTGCCTTCCTGGCCGTCGTGGTCGTCGCCCAGACCTGGCTGGGCCGCAGACGCCAGTTGCTGTGAAGCTCCGGACGCGGCAGCCCCCTCCCCGAAACGGCTGCCGCGTCCGGCTTTCGGGGCAGCCGGCCCCCGGTTCCCGTACGGGAGCGGGGCCGGCCGTCCCGCGCACGCGCACGTGTACCACCCCCACTCTCCGAGGAGGCACGATGCGTCGACCACCCGCACCACGTTCCCCGGTTCACGGGCCCGGACACCGGTGGTGGGTCACCACCGCGCTGTTGGTGCTGGCCCTGTTCGGCTCTGCGGCCCTCACCGGGTCCGCCCCCGCCACCGCCGCACCCCAGGCGTGGACGCCCGAACCCGCGCCGATGACCACCCCCTGGACCAGCCAGGTCCCTGTCGACACGCCCCTGCCCGAGTATCCCCGCCCCCAGCTCACCCGCCCCGACTGGGCCAACCTCAACGGCATCTGGGACTTCGCCGTCACCCCGGCGGACGCCGGCCGGCCCGCGTCGTTCACCGAGCAGATCCGGGTGCCGTTCGTGGCCGAGTCCGCCCTGTCCGGCATCCAGCGCCGGATCACACAGAACGACAAGCTCTGGTACAAGCGCACCTTCACCGTGCCGTCCGGCTGGAACGGCCGCCGCGTGCAGCTCCACTTCGGCGCCAGTGACTGGCGTACGACCGTGTGGGTCAACGACCGGCAGGCCGGCACGCCGCACAGCGGCGGCTTCGACGCGTTCTCCTACGACATCACCGACCTGCTCGGCGGCGGAACCAACACCGTCGTCGTCTCCGTGTGGGACCCCACCCAGACCGGCGGCCAGGCCGTCGGCAAGCAGCGGATCAACGACGTGACACCGCATCCGGGCGGCGGCATCTTCTACACCGCCGCGTCCGGCATCTGGCAGACGGTGTGGCTCGAACCCACGGCGCCCGCGCACATCACGCGCCTCGACATGGTTCCCGACCTGGTGAACAACCGGCTCAAGGTCACGGTGCGGGGCGCCGGGACGAACGGCCACCAGGCCCGGGTCACGGTCTCCACCGGCGGCAACGCGGTGGGCACCGCCACCGGCCCCGTCGGCAGCGAGTTCACCGTGCCGGTGCCCTCCGCCCGGCGGTGGACCCCGGACGATCCCTTCCTGTACGACGTACGGGCGGACCTGCTCTCCGGCGGCACGACGGCCGACTCCGTCGGCAGCTACACCGGGATGCGCTCCATCGGCATCGCGCGCGTCGGCGGTGTCCTGCGCCCCGTCCTCAACGGCGAGTTCGTCTTCCAGACCGGCACCCTGGACCAGGGCTACTGGCCGGACGGCATCTACACCGCGCCCAGCGACGCCGCCCTCCGGTACGACCTGCAGAAGCACAAGGACCTCGGCTTCAACATGGTCCGCAAGCACATCAAGGTGGAGCCGCAGCGCTGGTTCCACCACGCGGACCGGCTCGGCCTGCTGGTGTGGCAGGACATGCCGTCCATGGACCTGCGCACGCCGGACGCGGCCGCCCGCACCCAGTGGGAGGCCGAGTACGACCGCGTCATCGACCAGCACCGCAGCTCGCCCTCGGTGGTGATGTGGGTCAACCAGAACGAGGGATGGGGCCAGTACGACCAGGCCCGTATGGCGAACAAGGTCAAGGCGTACGACCCGTCGCGGCTGGTGAACAACATGAGCGGCGTCAACTGCTGCGGCTCCGTCGACGGCGGCAACGGGGACGTCGTCGACCACCACGTCTACGTCGGTCCCGGCACCACGGTGCCCGACGCCGGCCGCGCGGCCGTCCTCGGCGAGTACGGCGGCCTGGGCCTGAAGGTGTCCGGTCACGAGTGGTATCCCGGCGGCGGGTTCAGCTACGAGGACCAGCCGGACGCGGCCCGCCTCGACAACCGGTTCGTCGGTCTGCTGGACGCGATCCGCGAGGTACGGCTCCCGCGGGGGCTGTCCGGCTCGGTCTACACCGAGATCACCGACGTGGAGAACGAGGCCAACGGTCTGCTCACCTACGACCGTCAGGTCGTCAAGGTGGACGAGGCACGGGTGCGGGCCGCCAACCGCGCCCTGATCGACGCGTCCCGCTCGCCGTCGGCCCCCGTCACCCTGCCGACCGGTCAGTACCGGTCCCTCGGCGTGACGACGCCGGGGCTGACGAACCGGTATGTACGGCACCGGGAGGGCGCGGTGTCCACCGAGGCCGTGGACGGCGGCAGCAGCGCGCTGCTGAAGAACGACGCCACCTGGAGGATCGTCCCCGGCCTCGCCGACGGATCCTGCTACTCCTTCGAGTCGCGGAACTATCCCGGCGAGTATCTGCGGCACCGCGAGTACCGCGTGTACAAGGAGTCCGGCAGCGGCGACCTGTTCCGGGCGGACGCCACCTTCTGCCCGGTGCGCGGCGCGAACGGGGCGGTGCGGCTGTCCGCCCACAACTTCCCCGGGCAGTACCTGCGCCACTACGACGCCCAGTTGTGGCTGGCCACTCCGGGCGGTACGCACGCCTGGGACAACCCCGCTCTGTTCACGGAGGACACCACCTGGACCGTGGCGGCGCCCTGGGCACCGTGAGCGGTGTGCGGTCCCCCGGGTGAGAGGCGGTGACGGCCGTAGGGCCGCCACCGCCTTCCCGGGCCGGCGCTCCCCGGCGTGCGGGAAGGCGCGGGTGCCGGACGGCACCCGCACCTTCCCGCTACTGCCGGCAGGCACAGGCGACCGTGCCTGCCCGGCCGGTCACGGCTCCTCCCGGTCGTGCAGGGCCTTCACCTCCTCGGCGGTGAGGGCCCTGTCGAACGCGTGGACCTCGTCCACCGCGCCGTCCCAGAAGTCCGTGTCGGTGCCGTTCCACTGGGCACGGCCCACGGCGAGCGGCCCCGAGCCGACATAGGCGGGGCCGGCGGTGGCGGTCGCCGCCGGAACGCCGTCGACGTAGAGGTCGATCTCGCCCCGCGCGGCGTCACGCACACCGACGAGGTGGTACCAGCGGCCCGTGTCCGGCTTCGTCTCCAGCCTGGCGCGCTTCCCGTCGGGGGTACTGAAGGCGAAGGCGCCCTGCCCGTACTGCAGGTAGAAGGGGCTGGCCTGGCGCCGCCCGTCCTGACTGATCGCGGTGGCGTAGTTGCCGGGGAGCGAGTCGAGCCTGACCCAGCCGGCGACCGAGTAGCTGCCGGTGGTGTCGAGCACGGGGCCGTCGGTCTCGGCGTGCTGCCCCTGCCCGTCGAACTCGAGCGCGCTGCCGCTGACACCGGGGGTCCAGCCGGCGCCTCCGGTGAGCGTCAGGGGCTTGCCGTTGGGGCCGCCGTCCTTCGCGATCGTGCCGGTGCCCTCGTCGAGGGCCCAGTGGCCGCCGCCCTTGAGTTGCTCCCGCTCGCCCGCGGCGGCGCCGGCCGCGATCACCTTGCGGTTGGCCTCGCGCACCCGGACCGGGTCGACCTTGATCTCCCGGCGGTCGTAGGTGTAGAGGCCGTTCAGTTCGTTCTCCAGGTCGGTGATCTGTGTGTACACCGAACCGGAGAGTTCGGCGGCGGCCTGGTCGAGGTAGAACCGCTCGGTGTTCTCCACGTACTTGCGGGTCAGTGCCTCCTTGTCGGCGACGCCGCTGTAGATCACCGTCGGCGTGCCCGGCCACATGTGGCCCGGGGTGCGCAGGGTGAAGCCGCCGTGCTCGCCGTCCATGGCCGCCCGGTGGTCGGGGAAGGGCGGGTCCTCGTTGTTGTAGTCGTGGTGGTCGATGATGTCGCCCTTGCCCGAATCACCCTTGGAGTTGCAGCAGTTGACACCGCTGTGGGCGTTGACGACGCGGGAGGGGTCGGCGGCCTTCACCGACTCGGCGAGGCGGCCGCTCTCCTCGCGGTTCCACTCGCCCCAGCCCTCGTTGAAGACGATCCAGCCGATGACCGAGGGCGAGTTGTGGTGCTGGCGCATCATCGCGCGGCCCTGGTCGACGAAGGCCTTCTGTCCGGTCTCGCTGGTGAGGTTCCCGGAGACGAAGTCCTGCCAGACCAGCAGGCCGAGCTTGTCGGCGTGGTGGAACCAGCGGGCCGGCTCCACCTTGATGTGCTTGCGGACGGCGTTGAAGCCGAGCTTCTTGTGCGCCTCGAGGTCGAAGGCCAGTGCCTTGTCGCTGGGGGCGGTGTGGAGGCCGTCGGGCCAGAACCCCTGGTCGAGGGTGGCGAGGGAGAAGACGGGCTCTCCGTTGAGCACCAGCTTCCGGTAGCCGCCGACCTCCTCGATCCCGATCTCGCGCATGCCGAAGTAGCCGGTGACCTCGTCCGCCGACCGGCCGTCGGTCAGCCTGACGTCGAGGTCGTAGAGGTAGGGGTCGTCGGGGCTCCACAGGCGCTGCTTCGCCACGGGGAGCCGGAGCTCGCGGTTGGCCGGACCGCTGACCCTGCCGACGACCTTGCCGCGGGCGTCACGGGCGACGGCCTCCACCCGCGCCTTCGAGGAGGCGCTCTCGGACTCGACGGTCACCGCCAGGCTGCTGTTGCCGATGTCCGGTGTGGTGACGACGTTGTCAACGGCCCGCTCGGCGACGGGCTCCATCCAGACCGTCTGCCAGATGCCGGACGACTGGGTGTAGAAGATGCCGCTGGGACGGGTGTGCTGCTTGCCCGTCGGCTGGTCGGCGCCGCCGGTGTCGGTGACCGCGACCACGACCTCCTGCGCCCCTCTGCCCTTGAGCGCGTCGGTGATGTCGGCGCTGAACGCGGTGTAGCCGCCGGTGTGTTCGGCGACCTTCCGGCCGTTGACCCAGACGCGGGCCTGGTAGTCCACGGCGCCGAAGTGGAGCTTCAGCCGCTTGCCCTCACCGACCTTCCAGCTCTTCGGCACCTCGACGAGCTTGCGGTAGAACATGTGGTCCTCGTGCCGCTCGAGCCCGGACAGCTGGGACTCGACGGGGAACGGCACGGTGATCCTCTCGTCCAGGTTCTTGCCGAAGACCGGCTGCTCGCCCGCCTCGGCGCCACTGAACTGCCAGGTCCCGTTGAGGTTCTTCCACTGGGACCGCACCTGCTGCGGACGGGGGTACTCCGGCAGCGGGTTCTTCCTGTCCAGCGTGTCGCCCCACTTGGTGGTGAGACGGTGCTCGGAGGTGTTCGTCGCGTAGCGGACGATCCGGGGGACGGTCTTGCCGCCGGCCGTCAGGCCGCCCTCGCCGTCGTAGGTGAACCGGACCTGCTGGTTCTTCTGGATCGGCTTCGCGAGCGTGACGAGGAGGGAGCTGCGGTCGCCGGGTACCGCCTTCGC
Source organism: Streptomyces cathayae (assembly GCF_029760955.1). GTDB lineage: Bacteria > Actinomycetota > Actinomycetes > Streptomycetales > Streptomycetaceae > Streptomyces > Streptomyces cathayae. Next base: position 7,317,241 of record NZ_CP121682.1, on the reverse strand, counting down.
CGACGTGACCGGCATGGCGGTGGTGTCGGCCTCGATCTTCAGGTGCTCCGCGACCTCGGCGAGGTCCCCGACCCGGTCCTCGAAGCGGGCGCGCAGCCGCTTCCCGTCCGCGGCGACCGACAGGTCCACCGGGAAGACCTCGAAGCCGGCGGGCGGTGTGAACGCCGACTCGGGGACGAGTTGTTTGGGCGTCGTCGGGCTCGACCAGCGCAGGAACATGTTCGACCCGCCGAAGTCCTGGAACATCTCCAGCCGGAAGGTGAGCCGTTCACCGGCGGTGAGCCTGACCGGCTCGCTGGTCTGTTCCCTGTCCCAGTCCGGTTCCCAGTGGTCGATGACCGGCTTGTCGTCGATGAAGAGCCGGAATCCGTTGTCCCCGATGGCGTGGAACGTGTAGTCGTCGGTCTTCGGCGCCTCGATCTGCCCCGTCCAGCGGGCGGTCGTGTGCTCCGTCCTCCCGGTCAGCTCCTCGAACGTACTCGTCAGGCCGGAGAAGTTGATCTGCGACTCCAGGAGGGTGCCGCCGAGCACGGCGAAATCCCGTGCTCCCGGCGCCGACATGCTGAAGTACTCGCCCTTCAGGCCGTGTGGCTCGACGGCGGCATCGGCCGCCGCACCGGCGGTACGCGCGGACGTGCCGGTGCTCACGGGCTCCGCCGCCGCCGCGGCGGGGACTGCCGCGCTCGTGGGCAGGAGCAGGGCCGCGGCGGTCAGCAGAGCCCACCACCGGGCTCTCGGGCGGGTGTGTTGTCTTGTCATCGAACCTTTCCTCGCGCAGGGGGCATGGGGACAGGACGAAACGGGACCGCGTCAGGTCGACGGCCGGGCGGGCAGGGGGGGTTCACCGGCGGCCCACGCGGAACCACCGGTACGGCACGGCACCGGAGCCGGAGCCGCGACGGCCGGACGCTATTCCAACGTTGGAAATTCACTGTGCAGCGGAATGACAACACGTCGGCAGTCGGCTGTCCAGACCTTCCGCACAGCCGACTGCCCGTCAAGACCCGTGCCGCCACGAGGATTTGTCGGGCTTGCTACGCCTCGGTCGGCCGGCGGCTGTCCGCCTCCCTCGCCGCGTGCTCCAGCCGGGCCCGGTGGGCCTCCCACCAGGCCGCGTCACCGGACGGCAGATCGCTCGCCCTCTTCCCCCAGCCGACGGCCCCGTCGATGAGCTCCCGCACGATGTCCGCATGGCCGGCGTGCCGGTGGGTGTCGGCGATCACCCGCACCAGGAGGTGGTGCAGCGTGGCCTCCCTCCGCTCCTTCGGCCACCACGGCACATGACCGACGGTGTCGAGCGGGAGCGCGGCGAACGTACTGTCCGCGTGCTCCCACGCCCGGTGGTAGAGCCCGACGATCTCCTCGCGTGACTCGTCCGCGGTGGCCCACATGTCCGCGTTGGGTTCGGCGTCCTGCGTGTACCACCAGGACGGCGGATCCTTCCGGAAGAAGGGCCGGCCGAACACGTCGCCGAAGTACCCTAGTTCCACTCCGGCGGCGTGCTTGACCAGCCCCAGCAGGTTGGTGCCGGTGGGTGTCAGCGGGCGGCGGACGTCGTACTCCGAGAGCCCCTCGAGCTTCCACACCAGGGCTTCCCTGGCGTCCTGCAGATATCGGGTCAGGTCCGCTTTCGGGTCCTGTTCCAGGTCGGGGTTCGGGTTCAGGTTCGATTCCGGGTTCGTCATGCCCCGCAGTCTCGCACCGGGCACTGACAGCCGGGCGCCGCACGACGGCCGGCGTCGAGGGCGCCCAGGGGTCATCGTCCGAGGACAGAGGAGAACGCGGTACGGATGTCGGACTTCGAGGGTGTGACGTACTTGTCCGAGGGGGTGACGCCGTAGCTGAACTGCCCTCAACCGGCTTTCGGGGAAATCCAGTTGCCCCAGGCGCCCCCTTCACCGCCTCCTTCTCCAGTGGGATGCCGTCGCGGCCGCCGCTCGTCGCGGGCCGTGCCGGCCGGCGGGCCTGCCGGGGGGTCAGCCGGTACGGCGGTGGATCGACTTGAAGGTGACGTACTGGGACAGGCCCTCGATCCCGTACTCGACGCCCAGCCCCGAGTCGTGCCGCCCGCCGAAGGGGGCGTTGTGGTTGGAGCCGAAGAAGTTCACGCCGACGGATCCGGTGTCCATGCGTTCGGCGACCGCCTGCGCGGCCTCGCGGTCGGCGGAGAACACCACGCCGCCCAGCCCGAACGACGTGTCGTTGGCGAGGGCGACCGCCTCGTCGACGTCGTCGTAGCGCAGGACGCTCACCACCGGCCCGAAGACCTCCTCGCGCGCGATCCGCATGCCGGGGGTGACGTCGGCGAAAACCGTCGGCTCGATGAACCAGCCCCGCTCCGTGTCGGCGGGGCGTCCGCCGACGGTCGCTCGCGCCCCTTCCTCGTGGGCCGACTCGAGGTGGTCGCACACCGCCTCGTACTGCGCCCGCGAGGCCATGGGTCCGAACACGGTGCGCTCGTCGAAGGGGTCGCCCTGCGGGGCGGCCCCGACCGTGCGGGTGACCATGTCGACCACCTCCTCGTAGCGCTCCGAGGGGGCCAGGATGCGGGTGGAGACGTAGCAGGTCTGCCCGGTGTTGCGCAGACAGGTGCGGATCAGCGCCGCGGACATCTGTTCGAGGTCCGCGTCGGGGAGCACGATCGCCGAGGACTTGCCGCCGAGTTCGAGGGTGACCGGTCGCAGCAGTTCGCCGCACGCGGCCGCGATCCGGCGGCCGACCGGGGTCGACCCGGTGAAGGCGACCTTGGCCGTGAGCGGGTGGCGCACCAGCCGGTCGCCGGCCTCACCGCCGCCGGTGACCAGGTTGACCACCCCGGGCGGGAGACCGGCGGCCTCGCACGCCTCGACCACGAACCGGATCGACAGCGATGTGCCGGGCGCGGGTTTCATGACGACCGTGCAGCCTGCGAGCAGGGCCGGCGCCAGCTTGACCACCATGAGGTTGATCGGGAAGTTCCAGGGCGCGATCAGCACGCACGGGCCCACCGGGTCCCTGCGTACGACGGTCTCGGCGCCCCCCGCCGGGAACGGCCGTACGTCCTCGTCCTCGAGCCAGGACGCCAGTCCGGCGACGTGCCGCAGGATGCCCGCCGCGTTCGCGGCGGCGCCGCGGGTCTCGCTGATCGGTGAGCCGTTCTCCAGGGTGTTGGTCAGCGCCGTGTCGGCGGCGCGGGCCTCGACCTCGTCGGCGATCCGCAGCAGCAGTGCGGCCCGCTGCGACGGCGTGGTCCGCGGCCACGGGCCGGTGCGAAAGGCCCGGTCGGCGGCGGACAGCGCGGCGTCGACGTCGTCGGCCGAGCAGTCCGGGACCGATCCCCACTCCCGGCCGGTGGCCGGATCGACCAACGGCAGCCGGGCAGCGGCGGTCGAGCGGATCCAGGCGCCGTCGGCGTAGAGATCGTCCACATGGGTCCAGCGGGGCTCCGGCCGGGTGGGCGCCGTCCGTCCGGTCGCCGGCCGGGCATCGGTGGCGCTCACCGGATCACGGCCGTCTTGAGCAGGGCGCGCGAGCGGTTGAGGGTGGCGGTGGCCATGGCGACGGCCGGGGCGGTGAGCAGTTCGGGAATGATCTCCGTCTCGAGCCGGTCGCTGTAGGCCGCGGGGTCCATGCGGAACCAGCCGGAGGCCAGCGCGATCCCGGCGGGGTCGAAGCGCCACAGCCGGTCGGCGTCGCGGACCAGCGCGTCCTCCAGCGAGTACGCCTCCTTGCGGGTGTCGTGCCCGTCGATGATGTCGCAGACCTGCTGGACGAACGTGTCGTCGTAGCCGAGTGGGGGCAGCACCTCACGGGCGATCGCGCAGCCCTGCCTCTCGTGCTCGAACCGGATCTCGGCCTTGCGCCAGTCGCCGGAGAAGCCCTCGGAGAGGATGCGCTCCTCGTCGACCCTCCCCCACCCGGTGTCGTGCAGCTGGATCGCCACGCGCACCAGCAGCCGGTCGGCGTGGGGGAAGGAGTCGCACAGCCGCTCGGCATAGGCCAGCGAGATCGGCAGGTGGATGTCGTTGGCGCGGGTGCGGGTCTCGGGGACGACCGCCTTCCATATGGGGTCGAGATCGTCGCCGGGGGCCGGGGTCAACGAGATGGGTGAGGTGTCGACCGGTCCGGGCGCCGGTACGGGGCGCTCGGGGGGCAGCGCGGTGGGCATGGGGTTCCCTTCTCAGTCGGCCGCGACCAGGGCGGCCGGGTCGACGGTCACGGACTTGAGCTGGACGGACGGGTCTGCGGCGGCGTCGTGGGGGATGGACAGGCCCTTGGCCAGCGCGCCCCGGACCGCCATGAAGTCCAGCGGGTGGTTGACGCAGTCGGCGGCGAGGATGCGATCACCGCGGTAGTAGAGGACCGAGTGCTTTCCTCGCTCCGGGTCGGCGCGGACCAGCGTGCGGTCGTACCCGGTGGACAGCCCCGCGATCTGGAGCTTGATGTCTCCCTGGTTGGACCAGAACCACGGGATGCCCGCGTACTCCTCGCGGCGGCCGGTGATGGCGTAGGCCGCCACCTTGGCCTGTTCGACGGCGTTGTTGACGCTCTCGAAGCGCACCCGGTCGCCGGCGGGGGCGCCGGGGACGGGGTTGGGCAGGTTCGCGCAGTCGCCGACGGCGACGGTGACCCCGTCGGAGGCGAGGGCGGACTCGTCGACCCGCACACCGTTGTCGCACACCAGGCCGATCGATTCGGCCAGTTCGGTGTGGGGGATGACGCCGACGCCGACCAGCACCAGGTCGGCGGGGACCGTCCGGCCGTCGGCGAGTTCGACGCCGCCGACCCGGTCGCCGCGGGGCACGATGCGGCGGACCGAGGCGCCGAGCACGATGTCCATGCCGGTGGCCCGGTGGTGGTCGAGGAGGTACGCCGAGGTCTCCTCGCCGACGGCCCGCGGCACCAGCCGGGGCGCCGCCTCGAGCAGGGTGACCGAGCGGCCCATCCTGGTCAGGGAGGCGGCCGCCTCGATGCCGATGAAGCCGCCGCCGATCACGACCACGTCGCGTACGTCGGGTATCCGGGCCTTGAGTTCGAGGGCGTCGTCGGCGTTGCGGAGGTAGAGGACGCCGGGCAGGTCGACGCCGTCGAGCAGCAGCCGCCGGGCCCGCGCGCCGACGGCCAGCGCCAGCCGGTCGAAGGGGAAGTCGGCGCCCGACATGGAGTGGGCGACGCCCGAGCCGTCGTCGTTCTTGTCGATGCGGATGATGCGTTCGTTCTTCACCACGTCGATGCGGTGTTCGTCCCAGTACTCCTGGGTGCGGAACATCAGCGACTCGTTGGTGATCTCCCCCTGCAGCCATTCCTTCGACAGGGCGGGCCGCTGGTAGGGGCGGTGGTTCTCGTCGCCGAGCAGGGTGATCGGGTCGTCGTACCCGAGCGCGCGCAGGGAGGTGGCGAGCGAGACGCCGGCCTGCGAGGAGCCGATGATCAGCAGTCCGTCAGCCATGGTCGTTCACACCTGGGTGGTCGGGGTGGTCACGTGCAGGTCGCAGCCGTCGGTGACCTTGAGCTGGCAGGAGAGACGGGAGTTGTCCTGACGGTCCTCGGCGGCGCCCCAGAGCATCTCGTCCTCCATCTCCTCCATCGGCGGGAGCGAGTCGAGGGCGTCCTGGTCGACGTACACGTGGCAGGTGGCGCAGGACAGGGAGCCGCCGCACTCGGCGACGATGCCGGGGACGCCGTTGCGGACCGCGGTCTCCATGACCGAGTCGCCGACGTTGGCCGCCACCGTGCGGGACGCGCCGGTGTGGTCGGTATAGGTGACCTGGGGCATGACTTTCCTCCTGGTTCGAGGTCAGATGAACTGGCGGCCGCCGTCGACGACCAGGGTCTGGCCGGTGACGAAGTCGCTGTCGGGGCCGGCGAGGTAGAGCGCGGCGCCGACGATGTCCTCGGGCCGGCTGGCCCGCCGCAGGGAGCCGCGGTCGACGCCGTAGGACTCGGCGTCCTCGAGCAGGCCGCGGCTCGCCTCGGTGAGGGTGAAGCCCGGCGCGATCGCGTTGACGGTGATCGAGCGGCGGCCGAGTTCCTTGGCCATCACCCGGGTGAGCGCGATGACGCCGCCCTTGGAGGCGACGTAGTGCGCCCAGTTCTCCGAGCCGCTGTAGACGGTGGCCGAGGAGAGGTTGACGACCCGGCCGCCTTCGGGCAGGTGCGGGCTGACGGCGCGGGTCATCAGCCACGGCCCCTTGAGGTTGACCGCCATCACGAGGTCCCATTCCGCGGGGTCGATGTCCTCGAGCGGCGAGCGGGTGACGGTGCCGTACACGGCCGCGTTGTTGACGAGGACGTCGATCCGGCCGCCGCCGAAGTCCGCGACCCGGGCGGCGAGTTCCTCGGTGGAGTCGGTGTCCGTGACGTCGACGCGCCCGTGCCAGGCGTCGGCCCCGGTGTTCTGGACCTGGCGGGCCGTCTCCTTGACGCCGTCGATGTCGAGGTCGGCGACGGCGACGCGGTAGCCACGGCCGGCGAAGCCGAGGGCGAAGGCCCGGCCCAGGCCGCCCGCGGCACCGGTCACGAGGACGGTGCGGGCGGACGCCTGAGGGTGAGGGAGCGACATGGTGGCTCAGCTCTCCAGGATCTCGACACGGCCGGCGGTGCCGTCGACGCGGATACGCTGGCCGGTGCGGATGGTGGTCGAGGCCGAGCCGGTGCCGGTCACGGCGGGCAGGCCGTACTCGCGGCAGACGATGGCGGCGTGGCTCATCATGCCGCCGATGTCGGTGACGGTCGCCTTGATCTTGCCGAAGATCGGGCCCCAGGACGGCGCGGTGATCGTGGCCACGAGGATCTCGCCGTCCTGGATCTCACCGAGCTGGTCGGCGGAGGTGATCAGGCGGGCCGTTCCCTCGACCACGCCCGGCGAGGCGGCCATGCCGGTGATGGCACCGTCGTCACCGCCCTCGTCCCCGGCCAGCCACTGCTGTACCTGGTCGGTGGTGATGCCGTAGAGCATCATCGTGAAGGGCTCGGTGATCTGGGCGGGCGGGGTGTTGAGCGCCGGCTGCGGACGGCGGGTGGAGAGCGCGTCGATGATGCCGCGGCGCCGCTCGATCTCGGCCGGCCAGTAGTGCGGTCCGGCCGACTCGGCGCCGACCGCCCAGCCGGTGACGAGGTCGAAGAGCGCGTCGCGCACCTCGTTGCGGTTGAGGTAGAGCATGTCGGCGGGCTCGGCCCAGAAGCCGGCGTCGGTGAACACGCGGGCGAGCTCGCGGACCTTGCGCCAGAAGACGCCCATGGTCCAGTGCTCGATGTAGAAGTTGTGGTTCTCGACGTAGGGGTAGGCGGTGGCGGCGAGGCCGCGCTTGGCGTCGAACTGCTCCTGCGCCTCCCCCTGGAGCAGGTCGCGGTACTCCCCGACGATCCGCTCCTTCTCGGCGATCAGCGCGTCGACGGGCCGCATGATGTCCTGCCCCTCGTCGACGCGCCGGATGTAGTCCTTGATGTAGCCGAGCGGGATCTCCTGGTGCTCCAGCCAGTACTTGTCGTGGCCGTAGAAGCCGTTGCCTACGGTGAAGTTGAACCACGGGTCCTGCGCGGCCTCGTACGCCGCGAGCCACTCCTCGCCCCCCGCGTCGCGGACCGTCCGCAGGGTGCCCTCGACGTCGTCGGGGTCGGCGAACGCCGTCTGGAGCTTCATCTCCACGGCCTTGACGGCGAGCTTCTTCAACTCGTCGTCGGGCCGGAACAGTTCCATGTCGACGCCCTGCACCATCTTCGCGATGGCCTGGTCGGGGATGCCGGGGAACACTTCCTTGCAGTAGCCGAAGAAGTCGAGGTAGGCGAGGTATCCGAGGTTGAGGAACTCGAAGTGGTACTGCCAGTTGCGGTAGAGCAGGGCGATCAGGCGGTCGTAGTTCTCCATCAGCACCTGGGAGCCGTCCATGGCCTTGCCGGAGACGATGTCGTCGAACGGCACGGCGTCGGGCAGCGCGGTGAACTCGAGTTCCTCCATCTCGTCGATCGTGGCGCGGACCTTGGAGTGCCAGGCCTCCAGCAGGCTGTCCCAGTTCTGGAAGTAGTGGCCGGCGCGGCGTTCGAACTCCGGTACGCGGACGGCGATCTCGCCCTCCGGCACCGGCACCGGGCTCATGTACAGATAGCCGAGGTGGATCTTGAACTCGATGCCGTTCGCCGGCGGGATCAGCAGGTGGCGGGTGTTGTACTGGCCGAGACACTTGACCGCGAACTCACCGCCGATGGTCTCGAACGGCTTGAACACCGTGGGCCAGTGCTGGCTGTCGCAGAACCAGAACTTCTCGTCGCCGCCGGGGGCGTTGTCGAAGACGAGGTGGTAGGGGTAGAGCTTCTCCCACCCCTCCGCACCGGCGGGCACCTCGATCTCCGAGGGCTTCGGGAAAGACTTCATCGTCTGTTCGATGGTCATGCGGGTTCCTCTGCGGTTCGGGCTCAGCGGCCAATGAGGGAGGAGGTGAGACCGGTCATGGAGAAGCCGGCCGGGCCCGAGGCCCTGGGAGCGGCCGGGGCGGCCGGGGCGGCCGGGGCGGCCGGAGCAGCGGAGTGCACCGTCTCCGGGCGGGACTGCAGGAGCAGGAGGTTCTCGCCGCCGGGCAGGTCGGCGTCGAGTGCCCACTCGACGTCCTGCGGGCAGCCGTAGTGCTTCTCGGCCCGCTTGGCCAGGGCCGCGACGGCGAGCAGTTCGTCGTCGGTCAGACAGCGCACCGCGCGGCGGTCCGGCTCGACCTCGCGTTCGACGAGCGAGCCGGTCCGCGGGTCGGGGACGAGTTCGGCGTGCTTGTCGCCGAGGTGCTCGCCGACCACGGTGAGCATGACCTTGTCGAGCAGGATGTTGTCGGGGGTGACCTGTCCGGAGACCACCATCTCGCCGACCCCCCACGAGGCGTCGATCACGATCTTGGAGCGGTCGCCGTTGACGGGGTCGAGGGTCATCGCGACGCCCGAGGAGCGGGCGTTGACCATCTTCTGCACCGCGACGGCCATCGACAGGTCCTGCTCGGGGATGTTGTTGCGCAGCCGGTAGGTGATCGCCCTGCTGGTGTAGAGCGAGGCCCAGCACCGTCGCACGTGTTCCCGCACGGCGGGGTAGCCGGTGAGCCAGAGGTAGGTGTCCTGCTGGCCGGCGAAGCTGGCGTCGGGGAGGTCCTCGGCGGTCGCGGACGAGCGGACCGCGACCGGCACCTCCTCGGGGAACCGCGCCATCAGGGTGTCGTAGGCGCCTTGCAGCATGCCGTGCATGTCGTCGGGGACGTCCCGGGACTCGATCGCGGCCCGGATCCTCGCCGACACCCGGTCGACGCACGCGACGTCGTCGGGGTCGATCTCGGCGAGGGCGGCCTGGATCTCCTCGCGCAGGCCGCTGCCGTCGACGAAGCGGTCGAAGGCGACCGTGGTCACGGCGAAGCCGGGCGGTACGGGCATGCCGGCGGTGGTCATGGAGACCAGCGAGGCGCACTTGCCGCCGAGCAGCGCCAGTGTCGGCGCGTGGCCGCTGTCGAAGAAGACAATGGAGTCGTTCACGGGTCAGTCCTCCCAAGTCACCCTGACCGCGGCGGGCGCGCGGAAGGAGAGGTTGTCACCGAAGTGGATGTCGGAGTCGTCGGCCAGGCGGAGGCCGGGGGCGAGGCGGGCGGTCTCCTCGAGCGTGATCTTCGCCTGGAGCTTGGCCAGCATGTTGCCGAGGCAGTAGTGGATGCCGAATCCGAAGGACAGGTGCTCACGGGCGTTGGCCCGGCCGATGTCGAAGGACTCGGCGTCCTCGAAGCGGGACGCGTCGCGGTTGGCCGAACCCATCAGCAGCAGGATGTCGGCGCCCTTCGGGACCGCCACACCGCCGATCTCGGCGTCGCGCAGGGCCTTTCGGCGCCAGCCGACGATGGAGGGGCTGTAGCGCAGCACCTCGTCGACCGCGCCGGGGATGCGACGGGGGTCCTCGACGATCCGACGCCACTGCTCGGGGTGGGAGAGCAGCACCCGCAGGGCGTTGGAGATCAGTGTGGTGGTGGTCTCGTGCCCGGCGAAGAGCAGTGAGTAGCAGACCGAGGCGATCTCGTGGTCGCTGATCGGGTCGCCCTCCGCCTGCATCCGGACCATGTCGCCGACCAGGCTGTCCCGCCCGGTCTCGTGAGCCTCGGCGACCAGCCGGCGGCATTCCGCCCAGTACTCGACGAGGTTGTGGGCGTGCGGCACCTGTTCCTCGTCGGAGAGGTCTCCCCAGGTCATGGCCGAGCGGGAGTCCGACCAGCGCTTGAAGGTGTCGATCTGCGAGACGTCGGCGCCGATCAGGGTGAGGATCGTGATCGTCGGTACGTCGTAGGCCAGGTCCCGGACCAGGTCGCCGTGGCGCTCGGGGCGGGCCAGCATCGCTTCGAGCAGCCGTACGACGTTGGCGCGGATTTCGGGTTCGAGCACCTTGAACCGGCGCGGGGTGAACGCCTTGGCGGCGACCTTGCGGATCCGGGTGTGCTCCGGGGGGACCCGGGCGGAGAGGCCGGAGTAGGCGGTGAAGCCGCCCTCCTCCATGATCTGCTTCGCCTGCGGACCGCGCTCACGCACCGGCGCCTGGGCGTTCTCGGAGGAGAAGGTCTCCCAGTCCTCGAAAACGGCCTTGATGTCGTCGTAGCGGCTCACCACCCAGTAGCCGATCCGCTCGTCGTACATCACCGGCTCCTCCGCGCGGAGGGCGGCGTACGACGGGAACGGGTCGTCCTGGGCGAACGGCTCGTAGCCGTGATGGATCGGACAGCCCGGAGCCGTGCCGGCCGGGGTCTGGGTCGACGTCATCCCGCCTCCTGTTCATCACGTCGCCGTGTGACGACCACCTCATCGTGGCCCCGGGCACCTGGAAGGTCCATGTGTGACTTCCGTTGGACGGAAGTGGTTCGCGCGCCGCACCGAGGCGGCCCGCGCAAGGTCAGGAGCGTCCGCGGCCCGGCCGTCGCGGGATGCGGGCGAGGCTGGGCTGGGGGCGGACGGCGGCCGCCTCGATGCGGCGCGCGATGCCTCGCAGGGCCGGCAGGTGGCGGGTCATGGTGCTTCCGTCGCTCGACAGCATGACCAGGCCGATGGCGGCCGGGTGGGGTTCGATGCGGACCGGGACGGCGATCGAGCACGATCCGGCGCGCACCTCCTCCTGGGTGGTCGCGTAGCCCTCGTCGCGGACCCTGCGCAGCTCCGCGGCCAGCCGTCCGGGGTTGACGTGGGTGTGCCGGGTGGCCGCCTCGAGCCGGTGGTCGAGGTACGCGGCGCGCACCCACTCCTCCTCGTAGGCCAGCAGCACCTTGCCGACCGCGGTGGCGTGCAGCGGCAGACGGCCGCCGACGCGGGAGGCGCGGGGGACCCGGGTGGAGCCGTAGATCCGGTCGATGTAGAGGGCCTCGTCGCCGTCCCTGATCGCGATGTGCGCGGTCTCGTGGGTGAGGGAGAACAGGTCCTGGAGGTAGGGCCGCGCGGTGTCGCGCAGATGGCGGCCGGCGTTCTGGGCGACCTCCCACAGCCGCAGACCCACGGTGTAGCGGCCCTGCTCGTCACGTTCCAGCGCGCCCCACTCGACGAGTTCCCTCACGAGACGGTGCGCGGTGGGCAGGGGCAGGCCGGCGTGCTCGGCGAGGTCGCTCAGGGACTGCGCGTTGGGACCGCTCTCGAAGGCGCTGAGCAGTGCGAACGCCTTCGAGGTCACCGTGCGGCCGTCACCGCGCATGGGACCTCCAGAGATCGTCGAAATGCCATCGTCGCGCACGGTGGGCGGCTCGTCGAGCACGTGGGGCGGGCCGTGCCCCGCACGGGCACGGCCCGTCGGCCGGAGGTTCCCCGCCCGTCTCAGCCGAGCGCGATCCGCTGGGGCGTGCTGTCGATCGTCGCGACCGCGGCGAGGGCGCGGGCCATGGTGCGGGCGGTGTCGGTGAACAGGTGGTCGTGGACCCGGCTGCCGATCAGCGTGTGCGCCTGCTCGCGGGTCAGCCCGAACCAGTCCATGACGGTGTCCACGCCGTGCGGGGTGAGCCGCCAGAGCTTGTCGGCGTCCTTGACCAGCGAGTCGTTGAGGGAGAGCGCGGTGAGCCGGGTGTCGTGGCCGTCGATGATCTCGACGATCTCGGCCGTCCGCGCGGGATCGTGGCCGAGCCGGGCGAGGATGTCCGCGGCGATCGCGGCGCCCTCCTTCTCGTGGCGCAGGACGAGGTCGCGGCGGCCCCCGCCGGGACGGATGGCCTCGAGCACCTCGTCCTCGGGCACCTTCGACCAGCCGGTGTCGTGGAGGATGATCGCGGGCAGCACGACATCGCGGTCGGCACCGGGATGCAGGTCGCACAGGGCCGCGGCGAGGCCGTAGGAGTAGGCGGTGTGGCCGTCGTTGCTCCGCACGTGGAGGTGGTCGACGGCCAGGCGCCACACGGCGTCGTCCTCGGGCCGGAAGCCCGCGGTACCGGGCACGCCGGCGCGGTCGGGCAGATGGCCGGTGACGTCCGTGCCGAGTTGGTTGGCGGTGGGGCTCTGACGGGGCAGTGCCGTGTTCATCTCGTTCATCGTCCTTCCGGCCAGCCGGTGTAGGCCTCGGCGAGGTAGGTCGAGCCCGCGGTCGAGCCGGTCACCGCGGCCAGTTCGCCCTCCTGGCGCCGGACGTCGAACGGGCCGGCCCCCGGCAGCGTGTGCAGCATCGTGGTCATCCAGTAGGAGAAGTGCTGGGCCTTCCAGACCCGGCCGAGGGCCCGCTCGCTGTAGGTCGCCAGCGGGGCGGTGTCACCGCTCGCGACCGCCCGCTCGAGTTCCTCGGCCAGTACCCGTACGTCGGCCAGGGCCAGGTTGAGGCCCTTGGCGCCGGTCGGCGGCACGGTGTGCGCGGCGTCGCCGGCGAGCACCAGCCGGCCGTGGTGCATCGGCTCCTGGACGAAGCTGCGGAACGGCAGCACGGTCCTGGAGGTGATGGGCCCCTCCTTGAGCGTGTGGCCGTTGGCCCCGACGCGTGACTGGAGCTCCTCCCAGATCCGGTCGTCGGACCAGGTGGCGGCGTCCTCCGCGGGGTCGCACTGGAAGTACATCCGCTGGAGGGTCTCGGTGCGCTGGCTGATCAGCGCGAAGCCCCGCGGCGAGTGGTTGTAGATCAGCTCCGGCGCGCTGGGCGCCGCCTCGGTCAGGATGCCGAACCAGGCGAAGGGGTACTCGCGGAAGTACTGCGTGCGCCGCGCCTCCGGCACCTCGCGGCGGCACAGGCTGCGCGATCCGTCGGCGCCCACCAGGAAGTCGGCGCGCACCTCGTGGCGGGTGCCGTCGGCGTCGGTGAACCGCATGACCGGGGAGTCGAAGGTGAGGCCGTCGACCGTGACGTCGGTGACGCCGAACCGGACGTCGCCGCCGTCGCGTTCGCGGGCGTCGGCGAGGTCGATGAAGACGTCGGTCTGGGGGTAGAGCTGGGTCGAGGCGCCGACCAGTCCCTGGAAGTCGATGCGGTGGCCGCCCCCGCCGAACGCCAGCTCGATGCCGTCGTGGCGGTAACCGTCGCGGTGCACCCGGTCCGAGACGCCGGTGCCGACCAGCAGGTCGACCGAGTCCTGTTCGAGGATCCCGGCGCGGTGGGTCTCCTCGATCTCCCGGCGGCTGCGCAGGTCGATCGCGACGGAATCGATCCCGGCCCGGGCGAGCAGGTGGGAGAGCATCAGGCCGGCGGGGCCGGCCCCGACGATGCCGATCTGTGTACGGCTGTGAATGCGCGAGGAGGACATGGGCGACATTCTGCGTCCGTCCGAGCCGCCCGGCCAGAACCCTCTTCCGCCCAGTGGAATCGAACCAGGGCACCCCGTCGGTCCGAACCATCGGATCCCGGCACCGGACAACCCCTCGAGAACCAAACCTAGACAGGTGTCAAATTCTTGGTTAGGTTGACCGGACTTCACCGCCAGCAGGCAGGACCTGCCCTGAAGCGGCAGGTCACACCTCAACGACGAGGGGATCGACTATGGAACTCGACGGCAGGATCGCGGTCGTCACCGGTGCGGCTTCGGGCATGGGCCTGGCCGCTGTGAAGGCCCTGGCGGGAGCCGGTGCCACGGTGTACGGCATGGATCTGCGGCAGGAGGACCTCGACCGCGAGTTCGCCGGTCTGGAGCGGGTCCGGGGCCATGCCGCGGACGTCTCCGACTCCGCCGCCGTGAACCGCGTCTTCGACCGGGTCCGGGAGGATCACGGCCGCCTGCACGTCCTCGTGAACGCCGCCGGTGTCGCCACGCCGAACAAGGCCGGGCAGGCGTGGGTGGACGGGATCAACCAGAAGATGACCGAGTCCTTCAAGAGCGGCGAGCCCTACCACCCCGAGTTCCTGGACGGCATCTCCGACGAGGACTTCGACCGCGTCGTCGCGATCAACCTCAACGGCACCTTCTACACGATCCGTGCCGCCGTACCGCTGATGAAGGAGAGCGGCAGCGGCTCGATCGTCAACTTCGCCTCCGTCGCGGGGCTCATCGGCCTGCCGATGCCCGCCTACTACCCGGCGTCCAAGGCCGCGGTCGTGGGCCTCACCAAGGCGGTGGCGGCGGAGCTCGCCCCCTTCGACATCCGGGTCAACGCGCTGGCCCCGGCCGGCATCAGGACGGCCATGCTCACGGCGTCCGGCGACGACCACGTCCAGGCACTGCTCTCCCTCCAGCCGCTGAAGCGTCTGGCCGAGCCCGACGAGATCGGCCGGACGGTCCTCTTCCTCGCCTCCGACGCGGCGGGCCACTACACCGGTCAGACCCTGGCGCCCTCCGGCGGCGCCCTCATGCTCTGACCCCCATCGACAACCGGACGGAGAAGATCCAGTGCAGCACACCGAGGCCCCGAAGCCCGCGGTCGCCCTCACCGGGACACCCGGCGTCGAGCGCCGCTTCCTCGAAATCCTGGACGAGACCATCCGCGCGGACATCGAGAGCGGCGCCTACCACGGGGCGAACGTCATCGTGGCCCGCCACGGCGAGATCGCCCTGCGCGGCAGCTACGGACTGGCCGACGCCCGAACCGGCCGCCCGACCCGGCGCGACGACGTCTACCGCATCCTGTCCATGTCCAAGGGCTTCACCAACGCCCTGGTCTTCCGGGCCCTCAGCGAGGGCAGGCTGATGCTGTCGACCCGCGTCGTCGACCTCATCCCCGAGTTCTTCGGCACCGAGCCGTTCCGCGCGGCGCGCAAGGACCGGATCAACCTCGCCCACCTGCTCACGCATCGCGCCGGCCTGCCCGCGACGCCCAACCCGGGGCTGGGCCCGGAGGGTTTCGCCGTACTCGCCGATGTCATCGAGGCGCTGGGCGGCGTCGACGTCGTGCACGAACCGGGCACGAACCTGAACTACTCGGCGGCCATCAACCACGCGCTGATGGGCGAGATGGCCCGCCGCGCCTACGGTGCCGACTCGTTCCGGGAACTCGTGCAGGAGAAGGTCTTCGGCCCCGTCGGCATGACGCACACCAGGTTCGGGATGCCCGCCGAATGGCGTGACCTGGGCGTTCCGCTGAAGGTCATCGTCGCCAACGACTCCTGGCTCAAGCCCGAGGACATCGAGTGCCTCAACGAGGTCATCGACCGCGAGGACGCCGAGATGCCCTGGGTCGGCGCGGTGTCCACCATCGACGACGTCTTCGCGTTCACCGAGATGCTGCGGAACAAGGGGCGCACCGGCTCCGGGGAGCAGCTCATCGGTGAGTCGGTGCTGGACTTCGCCACGACCAACCAGACCGGCGACCAGATCAACGACCTCTACGGCATGGTCGCCGCCGCCCGCAAGTGGGACCTCCCGCCGGGCAACATGGGCCTGGGCATGGCCCTCGCCGGCACGGGGACGCACGCCCGTTTCTTCGGCCCGTTCGTCTCGCCGCGCACCTTCGGCTCCTACGGCGCCGGTTCGTCCCTGCTGTGGGTGGACCCGGTCTCGGGCATGTCCTTCTGCTTCCTCTCCTCCGGAGTGATGGACGAGGGCGACAACGTCGCCCGCTTCCAGAAGCTCTCCTCGATCGCCGCCTCCGCGGCAACCAGCGTCTGACCCGCGAAAGGAGCAGGCCATGACGTCACTGCAGGAAGAGGCCCGTCCCATGGGCCGCTGCCCCGTCGCCCACGGTTTCGACGCGATGGGTGACGACTACTACCGGGACCCGGCCGCTCATCTGGCCACGGTCCGGGACACCTCGCCGGTGTTCTGGTACCCGCACCTGAACGCGTGGATCGTCACGCGGCGGGAGGACTGCCTCACCGTCCTGTCGGACTGGCAGACCTACTCCTCGGCCGCCAACTCGGCCGCGGACGTGCCGGCCAAGCACCGGGAGGTCTACCCGCCGGACCTCGTCTCCAAGATGATCGTGGGGCAGGACCCGCCCGGGCACACCGAGACGCGGTCCGTGGCGCAGCGGGGCTTCGTCAAGGAGCGCATGGACCGGCTGCAGCCCGAGATCGAGGCCAGGGCGCACCGCATCATCGACCGGTTCGAGAGCAACGGCTGCGCGAACCTGCTCGAGGAGTACTCGCTGGAGCTGACCACCCAGACCATCATGGCGTTGCTGGGTCTCGGCCACGAACACGAGGCGATGCTGCGGCAGTTGCGCGACGACCTGTTCGCCGTGCTGTCGTCCGCGCACGAGCCGCTGCCCGAGCCGGCGCGGTCCGAGGTGTGGGACCGCTTCGTCGAGGCCAACCTGAAGCTGCGTGCCATCGTCGACGCGCGACGCGACTCCGATGCCGACGACATCATCTCCGTGATGGCGTCGGCCCGGGCCAAGGACGGCTCGTACGCGCTGCCCACGCCCCAGATCGCCCTGCACGTCTCCGAGTTCGCCGCGGCCGGCACGGACACCACGGCCCAGGCCATGACCAACGCGGTGCTCTTCCTGTCCCAGAACCCGCAGGCGCTCGAGGACGCGCTCGCCGAACCGGAGCTCTGGCCCCGGGTCTTCGAGGAGACGCTGCGGCGGCGCCCGTCCTCGACGTTCACCTCGCGCCGGGTGACGCGGGACGTGGAACTGTCCGGTGTGCGCATCTCGGCCGGTGACATGGTGTGGGTCGCGCTGGCCTCGGCCAACACCGATCCCGAGCACGTCGAGCGGCCCTTCGAGTTCGACATCCACCGCCCCGACCCCACCGGTCACCTGGCCTTCACGGCCGGACGGCACACCTGTCTGGGCAACCCCCTGGCCCGTGTCCAGGGCGCCACGGGGCTGCGGGTGCTCTTCGAGCGGCTGCCGTCGCTGCGCCCGGAGGACACGGACGAGCTCGACTTCCTGCGCATGGCCCTGCTCCCGGTGCGCCGCTCCCTGCAGGTGCGCTGGGACGTCGCGGACGTCGAGCGTTCCCGGACGCGGACCGTGCGCACGCTCACCCTGGAGGTGACGGAGCGCACCGAGGCGTCGGAGGGCGTCGTCGCCCTGACCCTGAGCCATCCGGACGGCGGTGAACTGCCGCCGTGGAAGGCCGGGGCCCATGTCGACGTCCATGTGCCGGGCGGGGACGGTGAGCCGTGGGTGCGCCAGTACTCGCTGTCCTCCGACCCAAAGGACCGCACCTCCTACCGCATCGGCGTGCTGCGGGAGCAGGCCGGCCGGGGCGGGTCGGCCGCGGTGCACGACGCGCTGACGGTCGGGTCCCGGGTCACCGTGTCCTGGCCGCGCAACAACTTCCGGCTCCTGCCCTCGCCCCGCTACCTGTTCATCGCGGGCGGCATCGGTGTCACCCCGATCCTGCCCATGGTCCGGGAGGCCGAGCGGGCCGGCGCCGAGTGGGACCTCGTCTACGGTGGGCGCACGCACGCGTCGATGGCCTTCCGCGACGAGCTGGCCGCCCACGGCGACCGCGTCACGGTGGTCCCCCAGGACGAGCTCGGGCTGATCGACCTGCCCGGCCTGCTCGGTGAGGTGCGCGAGGGGACGCTCGTCTACGCGTGCGGCCCCGAGCCGCTGCTGCGGGCCGTGGAGGAGAACACCGCCCACTGGCCGAAGAACTCTCTGCGCCTGGAGCGGTTCGCCCCGAAGCCCGTGGTGCGGACCGTTCCCGACACACCGTTCCAGGTGGAGTTCGCCGAGTCCGGGACGGTCGTCGAGGTCGGCGCGGACGAGACGATCCTGGAGGCCGCCCAGAAGGCCGGACTCCCGGTGGTCTCCTCGTGCAGGACCGGTACGTGCGGCACCTGCGAGACGCCCATCGTCGATGGCCGGGCCGACCACCGGGACTCGATCCTCACCCCGTCGGAGCAGGAGGCCGACAGGACCATGCTGATCTGTGTGTCCCGGGCCGCGGCCGGCTGCCCCCGACTGGTGCTGGGCGGCTGACGCCGGGCCGCTCACTGCCTCCTCCCACTCCGTCGGGAAACCCGTTCACCGGGTTTCCCGACGGAGTCCTGTGTCCGGTCAGTCGGCGAACAGCTGGGCCCACTGCCGGGCCAGCGAGGTGAGGATCAGCTCCTCCCGCTCCTTGTGGCCGCGGATGTACAGGAAGTAGAAGTTGCGTTCCAGGCTCATCATCAGCGTGGTCATGTGCACTTCGCGTGCCACCCGCTCGTCCTCCGCCGCACCGTCCAGGTGGAGCGACGCGTGGGCCGACGAGACGCGCCGGATCAGGCCCAGCCACTCCTCGAGGACGTCCGGATCGATGGCCATGGCCTGGTTGACGGCCTCGAACTCGGTGGCGTAGCGCAGCCACATCTCACGGGCGGTGCCCAGCCACTCCCGCATGGCCTCGGGTGTGTGCCCCGGCATCCCGTCCAGTACGGCGTAGAGCTCGGCCACCTCGGCCTCGATCTCGGCCATGCGGGCCCTGATGATCTGGGACTTGCTGTTGAAGTACAGGTACAGATTGGCCCGGCTGCTGCCGGCCGCGGCCGCGATCTGGGCCATGGACGTGCGTTCGTACCCCTGTTCCTTGAAGAGGCGCAGGGCTTCGTCGACGAATCGCTGACGGGTGGCGATGCTCTTGGCCGTACGGTTCGTTGCCATGCGGAGCCCCCGGCTCACGAGGAGAAACGGTGGGTCACGAGGCACTCCTGGGCGGTCGGCTCGGCGGTACGGCACTGCCGGTGCAGTCTAGCCATCCGGGCGAACCACGATGCGGGGCGCTCCTTGCACTTCGATCGGGTGAACACCGGTGGCGCGCCCCTTGGGCGCCCCCGAAGCCTGGGTTTACCGCCGGGCCGGCCGCCGCGTACAGCGACACCCCGGCACTCCGGCCCTCAACTCGTCGAGTTGGAGCGGCTCTTCACGCCCACCCGGACGGCGACCGGGCGGGTTCTCGCGCATGTCCCGCCTCCCGGCCACGGCGCCCCGTCACCTGAACGGCAGAACGTCGCGACACCCGGAGTGCTGAATCGGTTACTCCAAGCGATGCTCGGACAGGGGCGACCTCACTGGAAGGAACCACATGCACCACATACTGCGCGGGCCGGTGGCGACCGCACTCGTCCTGGCCCTCGGCGCCTCCCTCACCGGCGCCGCCGTCACCGGTGGAGACCCCTTGGGCGACTCGGACTCCGACGCCGTCTCCCCTCCCGCCCGCACCAGCACACCGCCCGCCCCTGGCATGTTCGCCAAGCGCGTCGTGGCCACCGGGCTGAACAACCCCTACGAGATCGTACGGGCCCCCGACGGGTCCCTGTGGGCCACCGAGAAGACCGGCAAAAAGGTCACCCGGGTCGATCCGAAGACCGGTGCCAAAACCACCCTGCTCAGCCTGCCGCAGGCCGTCCACAGCGAGGGCGGGCAGGACGGTGTGCTCGGCCTCGCCATCGAGGAACGGCGCGGGACGGGCGAGGTGTACGCGTACCTCTCCTACACCAACGACATCGACCCCACCCCGGTCGTGCAGGCCCGCACCAAGATCGAGCGCTACACCTACGACCCCGTCCGGAAGCGGCTGCACAGCCCGAAGGCCGTCATCGCCGGCCTGCCGGCCGGCAACGACCACCAGTCGGCACGGCTGCGACTGGGTCCCGACGGCAAGCTGTACTACACCATCGGTGACCAGGGGGTGAACCAGTTCGGGAACACCTGCAAGCCCAGCTACGCCATGCGGCTGCCCACCGCCCACGAAGTCGAGGGCAGGGACTGGATCGCCTATCAGGGGAAGACCCTGCGGCTGAACACCGACGGCTCGGTCCCCTCGGACAACCCGGTCCTGGGCGGCGTGCGCAGCCACGTCTACACCTACGGACACCGCAACGCGCAGGGCCTGGCCTTCGGCCCCGACGGCACGCTCTACTCGAACGAGCAGGGCCCGAAGACCGACGACGAGATCAACATCCTGAAGAAGGGCGGCAACTACGGCTGGCCGAACGTCTCGGGCTACCGCGACGACAAGGCGTACGTCTACGCCAACTGGTCCGCCTCGTGGCCGACGCCGTGCGACGAGCTGACCTTCAGCAACTTCGAGATCCCCAAGACGGTCCCCGTCCAGCGGGAGACCGACTTCAAGCAGCCCTTCGTCCAGCCGGTCCACACCTTCGGCACCGTGGGCTCGGACTTCAACTTCCAGAACCCCAGGTGCGCGCGGGGCGAGGAGTGGTCCCTGTGCTGGCCCACCATCGCGCCCTCCAGCTTCGAGCACTACGGGACGTCCAGGAAGTCCGCCGAAGCCACCGGTAAGGGCATCCCGGGCTGGAACAACTCCCTGGTGATGACCACCCTCAAGGACGGCACCGTCTACCGCGTCGACCTCACGCCGGGAGGCCAGGGCGTCGGCAAGGTCACCGAGCTCCTCATGGAGCACAACCGCTTCCGTGACACGGAGTTCAGCGCCGACGGCAGGTCCCTCTTCGTCGTGACCGACTCCGCGGGCCCCGTCCGTGACGCGCAGGGCAGTCCGGTCTCCGACCCCCTGGAGAACCCGGGCGCGATCATCGAGTACCGCCTGCAGGGCTGAACCGGCGCCCCGGCCCGCCCGGTACGCCCTGCGGCACGCAGCCGTCCTCGCCCCGCCCGGTCACACCCCTCACAGACCGGGTCCGGGGCGAGGACCTTCGCCGTGCCGTGCGCCCGGTGGTCCCCTGTGCGCCGGCTCCGCGGGTTCCGTACTCGGGCTGTCCGGTCGATTCGCAGACGTGGACCGCCGGCCCGCGCGGTGTCGCCTCGTGGCGGACTTGGACCGCGGAACGCGCGAGAACTCATCGCTCCGGGCGACCCGGCGGAGTGTGCGGATCGTGTGCATTGTTCACCGAAATCGCGAGTGACGCATGGACACTCCGACACGTTCCCACCATTTGCCGGAGCGGCACTGCAAAGAAGCACCCCTGAAAATCGGCACATCACCTTCCATAACACCACGCCCCCGATGGCTCACCCGGCACCGCACGGTGCCCGCGCCGACTTCGGGAACAGTCACTCTCCCCTTCCGACGGCTTTAGGATCGATGACAGGCCACCCCCTCGTCCTGATGCCCTGATCCCCTGGCTCTTGGCAGCCGCGAACGCGGTGTGCCGTACGGGCCAAGCGGAAACATGCGTGAAGAAAGGTGAACACCATGGTCCTCGGACTGCTGCGGCGCCTGCGTCCGCAGGGCGCCTCCGGCGCCGCGTCGGGCCTCTCGGTCCCCCTGCCGGCGGGCGCGGGGGCGTTCGGCTGCGAGGCCGTCGACGCCCTGGGGCGGCCGCTGGGCGCGACCGAGGTCACGGTGACCGAGCTGGACAGCCACCGCGTCGCGGCTCGCGGCACCACCGACCCGTACGGCTACTACATGGCGGCCCTGCCCCCGGGCAGGTACAGCGTGATGCTGACGGCGGAGGGTCTGTCACCCGCCCGCGAGAGCGTCGACATCGTCGCCGGGGTGGCTCTCGCCCCCGCACGCGTCGTGCTGGAGCCCGGACGCCGACTGGAGCTGCCGCCCGCCGGCACCTGGGTGTTCGACCCTCCGCACACCGCGATCCGGTTCATCGCCAAGCACGTGGGCATGGCTCATGTCCACGGCCGCTTCACGCGGTTCGAGGGCGGCATCCGGGTCGCGGAGGACATGGGCGACTCCCAGGTCTCGGTGCGCATCGACGCCTCCAGCATCTCGACGGGCAACCAGACCCGCGACAACCACCTGCGGTCGGCCGACTTCCTCGACGTCGAGAACTACCCGTACATCGACTTCGCCGGCACGCGGTTCGCCTACCACGGCGGCTCCAAGTGGACCGTGCACGGCACCCTCACGATGCACGGCACCACTCGCTCGGTGGGCCTCGACACCGAGTATCTCGGCACCGTGAACGGCGGCTACGAGCAGGAGCTGCGCTGCGCCGCCCTCGCCAGGACCGAGCTGCATCGCGAGGACTTCACCCTCAACTGGCGTTCCATGCTCGCCCGCGGCATCGCCGTCGTCGGGCCGACGATCCAGCTGGCGCTCGACGTACAGGCCATGTACCGGACCCACGACACACCGACCCCGCCCCACTAGGAACGGCGGGGCGGGTGTTCCCGCCCCGCCTCCGGCGGCGGGTCAGCGCAGCGGGTCGAACGGCGCGAGCTGCGCGGGACGTGCGCCGGTGACCATCGTCTCGGCGAGCAGCTCTCCGGTGGCCGGGCCGAGGGTGATGCCCCACATGCCGTGTCCGCCGGCGGCGAAGACCCGGGGTGAGCGGGTGGCCCCGATCAGGGGCAGTCCGTCGGTCGTGCAGGGGCGCGAGCCGACCCACTCGTCCTCGCGGGCGTCCAGGTCGGCGCCGCGCAGCAGCGGACGGGCCGCCTCGGCGATGGCGTTGATCCGGCGCGCGTCCAGGGGCGCTTCCGGCTTGCGGAACTCCATCATTCCGGCGACGCGCAGCCGGTCACCGAGCGGGGTGCAGGCGACGCGCTGGCCGGGGAAGTACACGGGGCCGGTCGGCACGTGCTCGATCGGGACGCTGAAGCTGTACCCCCGCCCGGCCTGCACCACGGAGCGGACCCCGAACTTCCTGGCGTGGCGGCCGAGCCAGGCTCCGGTGGCCAGGACCACCGCGTCGAAGCGCCGGTCCTGGCCGTCACCGGTGCGGACGACGGCACCGGTGGCCGCGTCCCGCACATCGGTGACCTCCGTCCTCTCCCGGATCTCGCCGCCCCGGGCGCGGACCGCGTCGCCCAGGGCGTGCACGAAGTGTCCGGGGTCGATGTAGCGCTGGCCGTGCAGGCGGATCGCCGCGCCGATCTCGTCCGAGAGGGACGGCTCGATCCCCCGGGCCTCGTCGCCGTCGAGGACGTCGAACTCCATGCGCTGTCCGGCGGCGTGGATCTGCTCGAGTTCCTCCAGCAGGACCCGGCGTTCCGCTGCCGTGCGGTAGGCCGCGAGGAAGGACTTGGCGTCGAGGGTCCGCGCCTCGACGCCGCCTTCGGCCAGCGTGTCGAAGGCGGCCAACGACAGGCTGTTGATGGGGACGAGCGCGCGCATCGCCCGCAGCCACCGTGTCGCGGTGCTGTTCCGGGCGAATCCCGCGAGGAACCTGAGCAGGCCGGGGTTGGCGCTGGGCGGGACGTAGACCGGGGAGGACGGGCTGAGGACCGCGCGTACGCCGTAGCTGAGGACCGCGGGCTCGGGCAGCGGTGTCGCCAGGCCGGGGGTCAGCCATCCGGCGTTGCCCCAGGAGGAGCCGGCGGCCACCCCGTCGCGGTCGTACACGGTGACGTCGACGCCTCGCTCCTGAAGGAACCAGGCAGTGGACAGTCCGACCATGCCGGCACCGACGACGGCGACGGAGCGGGGGCCGGAGTGCGCGGGCGAGGCGGGGCGGGTCATGCGGAACCTCTTCTCCAAGGCGGTGGTGTCTTCGATGGTGAGCCCGGGCCGTGCCGTTGTCTTTGTGCTGTACGGCCAATGGGGGCCTTGCACGTGGTGCGCCGGGAACCATGCCCCCGGGTCACAATGGGGGCATGACTCTGCTCATGAGCTGCTGCCGTCACGCCGCTGGGGGCCGATGATGATCACGGTCACCGATCTGGTGGATTCCCTGGGTGCCGGGTTCCTCCGTACCGTCGTGGCGGCCGGGGACGCCGAAGTGCACGACGTCGCCCTGGCCGAGCCCGGGGATGCCGTGGGGCAGCCGGGAGAGCTCGTCCTGGGGGTGGGCGTGGCCGACCGGGCCGGGGCCGTCGCCCTGCTGGAACGGGCCGCCCGGGCGGCGGCCGGGGGTGTCGTGCTCAAGGGCCCCTTCGCCGGTGATCCGCAGGTGGCCCGTGCCGCCCGCGAGCTGGCGGGCCCCGCGCTGGTCGAGCTGCAGCCGCACACCTCGTGGGCGCATGTCGTCTGGCTGCTGCGGGGCGTCATCGACCGGGCCTCCGCGCCCGACACCAGTCGCCTCGGCAGTCCCGGGCCGCACGTCGACCTGTTCGCGCTGGCCGACACGGCGGCCGAGATCATCGACGCGCCGGTGACGGTGGAGGACGCGCAGTCCCGGGTGCTCGCCTATTCCGCGCGGCAGGACACGACCGATCCGGCGCGCGTCTCCACCATCGTGGGCCGGCGTGTGCCCCCGGAGACCCTCACCCATTTCCGGGCCGGCGGTGTCTTCCGCAGGCTCGCCCGCTCCAGCGACCCCATCTGGACCCCGGCCGGCCCCGACGGCACCCTGCCCCGGCTGATCATCCCGGTACGGGCCGGCGGCGAGTGGCTCGGTTCGATCTGGGCGGTGGTCCGCTCCCCGGTCCCCCCGGAGCGTATCCGGGAGCTCAGCGACGTGGCCTCGGTCCTCGCCCTGCATCTGCTGCGGCTGCGCGCCGAGGCCGGTATCGCACGGCGGGTCTCGACGGGTCAGCTGCGGGTGACCCTGCGCGAGGGTGCCGCCACCGGCACCGGTCCGGGCGCCGCGTCCGCGCTGCCGGCGGGGCCCTGGCGGGTGGTGGCCTTCGGTTCCCCCGACGGGACCGACGTGCGCAGGCAACTGGATCTGTGGGAATCGGTGGCCCTCCGCTTCGGCTGGCACCAGCCCCTGCTGACCGATCTCGACGGACTGCTGTTCGGCCTGGTCGTCGAGCGGCCGCGGGGCAGACGCCCCGTCACCGCCGGGGGCATGGCCGATGCCGGTGCGGGCACCCTGGACTGGCTTCGGCATGTGCTGCGTGAGGTCCACGCCCACGACCCGGGCCTGTATGCCGCGACGGGCTGTACCGCCCGCTCCCCCGACCAGTTGCCCCGTGCCACCGCGGAGGCCGGCGAGCTCCACCGGCTGATCGGCGCCGGCCGGCTCCCGCTCCCCGGCCGGACGGGGCTCGTTCTGATGGAGGACGCCTGGGACACCGTCGTCGTGGAGCGTGCCACGGCGGCCGTCGGGATCGACGCGGGCCTGCTCGGCGGGCCGCTCGCCGCGTTGCGCGCGCACGACGAGGAGCACGGCACGCCGTACCGCGCGACGCTCGCGGCCTGGCTGGACCACTTCGGTGACCCGCAGAGCGCCGCGCGGCTGTTGCGGATCCATCCCAACACGCTGCGCTACCGGCTGCGCAAGCTCGACGAGGTGGCCCCGGTGGACCTGTCCTCGCCCCGGGTGCGGCTGGCGCTGCGGCTGCAGCTCACGGCGATGGGCGAGGGCCCGCGTCCGGCCGGCCACTGAAACTACATCCTTCAACAATCATGGATGATAGGAACAGAGGTTCAGACACCGCGCGATGAAGGAGTTCATGTGACCCAGACGGCAGCGGAGACCACGGACCAGCGGGTGTTCGTCGACAAGCAGAGCCCGGCCGCCTATCGCGCACTGGCGTCCACGGCCGAGGCGGTGCGCAAGGTCGCGGCCGACGCCGGCCTGGACCGCGTCCTCGTCGAGCTGATCAACATCCGGGTCTCCCAGCTCAACTCCTGCGCGTTCTGCCTCAGTCTGCACACCACGCGGGCGCTGCGCGCCGGCGAGACCGCAGAGCGCCTGGGCGTGCTGGCCGCCTGGCGCGACACCGAACTGTTCCCTCCGCGCGAGCGCGCCGCGCTGGCACTCGCCGAGGCCACCACCCTGCCCACGGACGCCGACGCGCAGAGCTCCGCGTACGCGCTCGCGCGCTCCGTGCTGTCGGAGGACGAGATCTCCGCCGTGATCTGGGTGGCGATCACCATGAACGCCTTCAACCGGGTCTCCGTCCTGAGCAAGCACCCGGTGCGCCCCCGCACCGCGACACCGGCCGGCTGAACCCCCCGGGAACCCGCCGGCGCCGTCACCCCGGCCGCGCGGAGCGGGGGCCGGTCCCAGAACGGTGGACGTCCCCGCTCCCGTGCCGGGCGGGGACGTCCACCGTCTGCGGTCGGGTCAGGCGAGTTCCACCAGGAGGTCGCCGCCTTCCACCTGCTGGATGCGGTTGATGGCCAGCCGGCTCACCGTGCCGGACTTCGGGGCGGTGATCGCGGCTTCCATCTTCATCGCCTCGATGGTGGCCACCGTGGCCCCCGCGTCCACCTCGTCGCCCTCGGCGACCGCGAGGGTCACCACTCCGGCGAACGGCGCCGCGACATGGCCGGGATCGGTCCGGTCGGCCTTCTCGGTGACCGGGACCTCGGAGGCCGCCGCCCGGTCGCGGACCTGGATCGGCCGCAGCTGACCGTTCAGGGTGGACATCACCGTGCGCATGCCGCGCTCGTCGGCGTCGCCCACGGCCTGGAGTTCGATGAGCAGCCGCACCCCGGGGTCGAGGTCGACGGTGTACTCCTTGCCGGGGCGCAGCCCGTAGAAGAAGTCCTTGCTGTCCAGGACGCTGGTGTCGCCGAAGGACTGGCGGTGCGTGTCGAACTCCCTCGTGGGGCCGGGGAAGAGGAGCCGGTTGAGGGTCGGCCGGCGGTCCTTCGCCAGCCCCTCCCGGTCGTCGGCGGACAGGTCCTGGACGGGCTTGGCCTCGGCGCGGCCCCGCAGCGCCTTGGTCCGGAAGGGCTCCGGCCAGCCGCCGGGCGGGGTGCCCAGCTCGCCGCGCAGAAAGCCGATGACGGAGTCGGGGATGTCGAACCGGTCCGGATCCTGCTCGAAGTCCCGCGGGGAGACCCCGGCGCCCACCAGGTGCAGTGCCAGGTCACCGACCACCTTCGAGGAGGGGGTGACCTTCACCAGGCGGCCGAGCATCCGGTCGGCGGCGGCGTACATCGCCTCGATGTCCTCGAAGCGGTCGCCCAGGCCCAGGGCGATGGCCTGGGTGCGCAGGTTGGAGAGCTGCCCGCCGGGGATCTCGTGGTGGTAGACCCGGCCGGTGGGCGAGGCCAGGCCCGCCTCGAAGGGGGCGTAGACCTTGCGGACGCTCTCCCAGTACGGTTCGAGGTCGCCGACGGCCTGGAGGTCGAGGCCGGTGGGCCGCTCCGAGTGGTCGGTCGCCGCGACGATCGCCGACAGGGACGGCTGCGAGGTGGTGCCGGCCATGGACGCCACCGCCCCGTCGACCGCGTCCGCTCCGGCCTGGATCGCGGCGAGGTAGGTGGCGAGCTGACCGCCGGAGGTGTCGTGGGTGTGCAGGTGGACCGGCAGGTCGAACTCCCGGCGCAGGGCCGACACCAGGGTCGCCGCGGCGGGTGCCCGGAGCAGGCCGGCCATGTCCTTGACGGCCAGGACGTGCGCGCCCGCCTCGACGATCTGCTCGGCCAGGCGCAGGTAGTAGTCCAGGGTGTAGAGCCGCTCGGACGGGTCGGACAGGTCGGCGGTGTAGCACAGGGCGACCTCCGCGACGGCCGTCCCGGTCTCGCGTACGGCGTCGATGGCGGGCCGCATCTGGCTGACGTCGTTCAGCGCGTCGAAGATGCGGAAGACGTCGATGCCGGTGGCCGCCGCCTCCTGGACGAAGGCGTCGGTCACCCCGGTCGGGTACGGCGTGTAGCCCACGGTGTTGCGGCCGCGCAGCAGCATCTGCAGACAGATGTTCGGTACGGCTTCCCGCAGGGCGGCCAGGCGCTCCCACGGGTCCTCGGCGAGGAAGCGCAGGGCGACGTCGTAGGTGGCACCGCCCCAGCACTCCAGGGAGAGCAGTTCGGGCAGGGTGCGCGCCACCACCGGGGCGACGGCGAGCAGGTCCTTGGTGCGGACCCGGGTGGCGAGCAGCGACTGGTGGGCGTCGCGGAAGGTGGTGTCGGTGACGCCGACGGTCGGTGAGGCGCGCAGCCAGCGGGCGAAGCCCTCGGGGCCGAGTTCGGTGAGCCGCTGCCGGGACCCGGCCGGCGGCTCACCCGCGGGCAGCCGGGGCAGCTTGGTCAGCGGGTCGATCAGCTCGGGCCGTTCGCCGTGCGGCTTGTTCACCGTGACGTCGGCGAGGTAGGTCAGCAGCTTCGTGCCGCGGTCGGCGGAGTGGCGTGCGGTGAGCAGGTGCGGACGCTGCTCGATGAACGACGTGGTGACCTGTCCGGCCTGGAACTCCGGATCGTCCAGCACGGCCTGCAGGAAGGGGATGTTCGTGGCGACGCCGCGGATGCGGAACTCGGCCACGGCGCGCCGGGCCCGGTTGACCGCGGTGGTGAAGTCCCGGCCCCGGCAGGTCAGTTTCACCAGCATCGAGTCGAAGTGGGCGCTGATCTCCGTACCGGCGTGGGTGGTGCCGCCGTCCAGGCGGATGCCGGAGCCGCCGGGTGAGCGGTAGGCGCTGATCCGCCCGGTGTCGGGGCGGAAGCCGTTGGCCGGGTCCTCGGTGGTGATGCGGCACTGCAGCGCGGCGCCCCGCAGGGTGATGTTCTCCTGGGCGAGACCGAGGTCGGCCAGCGTCTCACCGGCGGCGATGCGCAGTTGCGCCTGCACCAGGTCGACGTCGGTGACCTCTTCGGTCACGGTGTGTTCGACCTGGATGCGCGGGTTCATCTCGATGAAGACGTGGTTCCCGTCGCGGTCGACGAGGAACTCCACGGTCCCGGCGTTGCGGTAGCCGATCCGGCGGGCGAAGCGCACGGCGTCGGCGCAGATCCGGTCCCGCAGTTCCGGGTCGAGGTTCGGCGCGGGCGCGAGTTCGATCACCTTCTGGTGGCGGCGCTGCACCGAGCAGTCGCGCTCGAACAGGTGGATGACGTTGCCCTCGCCGTCGGCGAGGATCTGCACCTCGATGTGGCGGGGCTCGACCACGGCCTTCTCCAGGAAGACCGTGGGGTCGCCGAACGCGGACTCGGCCTCCCGGGAGGCGGCCTCGATGGCCTCCCGCAGCTGGGCGGGGGCCTCCACGCGGCGCATTCCGCGCCCGCCGCCGCCGGCGACCGCCTTGACGAACACGGGGAAGCCGATGCCGTCGGCGGCACGGACGAGTTCGTCCACGTCGGTGGAGGGCGCCGAGGACCCCAGCACCGGCACGCCCGCCTCACGGGCCGCGGCCACCGCGCGGGCCTTGTTCCCGGTCAGTTCGAGGATCTGTGCGTTCGGTCCGACGAACGTGATGCCCGCGTCCTCGCAGGCGAGGGCCAGCTCGGGGTTCTCGGACAGGAATCCGTACCCCGGGTAGACGGCGTCGGCTCCCGCCCGGCGCGCCGCGCCGATGATCTGCTCCACGGAGAGGTAGGCCCGTACCGGATGCCCCGGCTGCCCGATCTCGTA
This sequence comes from Streptomyces cathayae, assembly GCF_029760955.1. Lineage (GTDB taxonomy): Bacteria > Actinomycetota > Actinomycetes > Streptomycetales > Streptomycetaceae > Streptomyces > Streptomyces cathayae. The sequence continues at coordinate 7,287,872 of NZ_CP121682.1, read as the reverse complement.
CGCCTCGTCCGCCTTGAGCCGGTGCAGCGAGTTGCGGTCCTCGTGCGGAAAGACCGCGACGGTTCGGGCGCCCAGCTCGTAGCCCGCGCGAAACGCCCGAATCGCGATCTCACCACGGTTGGCTACCAGCACCTTGCGGAACATTCTTGATCCCTTCAGCCTGCCGGGTGACGAAGACCATGGTGTCGGTGCCGCGCCCACTACGCCATGTGAGCCGGGCCACTCACCGACGCCTCCGGAACCGGGACGGGACGTCACGCCGACGGCGGAGATGCCGTGAGACATCTCCGCCGTCGTTCGCGTCCTTCAGTGGCAGGTGAATGCCTTGTTGGCGGTGCTCGCGCTCAGGGTGCAGGTCTGACCGCGGACAGCACCGGTCGGGTCGTGAGAGGTGAGGTCCCAGGTCGCGCCGTTGTCGCGCAGGAGCCCGTACCCGAAGACCCCTCCCTGGGTGATCGACTGGTGGACGGGCTGCGGCGGTGTACCGACCGGTTGTCCGACGACGCCTGCGTCGTTCGGGCCCTGGTCCAGTGGTGTTCCGCCCGAGAAGCCCACGGTCACCTGGGGCGGGCGTGCGGTGTCGAAGTCGATCATCTGGTAGAGGTGGACGTGACCCGACAGCACCATGCGGATGTTGTCCTCCAGCCGGCCCAGGGTCGTGTCGGCGACGGCTTCGTCGAGGACACGGGTCACCGATCGGGCCGGAGGGCCGGCCAGTCTCACCATCCACAGCGGTTTGTGGGTGAACACGAAGTAATCGTGGGTGGGGTGCTGCCGCGCGGCCTGGTTCACGGTGTCGAACTGCGCGGTGTAGAGCGCCCGCTGCGTCGTGCTCCCGTTGTCGGCCGGGTCGGCGAACGAGGAGTCCACGGAGAGGAGGTTCAAAGTGCCCGCGCGGATCTCCACGGGCGCGGTGTAGGGACTGCACGATCCGTCGGCGCGGAGGTCGTCGGCGAGGTAGCGGAACCACGCGCCGCCCGCGCCGCCCTGCTGTGCGGGGTTGCAGTCCTCGTGGTTGCCTCGGGTCAGTGCGACCGGTGCCGTGGCCAGCAGTGTCTCCGCCGGTCTGAGGAAGTCGGCGACGACGCACGGCCAGCTGAATCTGTCCGCCTGCGTGGTGCAGCCCGGATTGGCCGCCGTGTCGTTCGCCTGGCTCGGGTCCTCACGGTAGAGGTAGTCGCCGACATGGATCACGAGGTCCGGCCGGGTCACCGTGGCGGCGCTGTCCGCGATCCGCGGGAACGGCCAGCCGGTCTGGTGGTTCGCGCAGTCCTGGTCGGGGCCCGCCGTCGTGACCCGGCAGCCGGTGTCGCCGATGACGCCGATGGTGCCGGGGCGTGTGGTGTCGGTCCAGTTCGGCAGGGGGAGCCGGCGGTTCGCGGGGTGCACCACGGCCGCCTGGACCGTCGATTGCTGGAGCACCGCGTCAAAGGCTCCGAGCGGCACGCCCAACTCGCACACGGTGGTGGGGAACTGCGACGACCCCGGGGTGCTCACCCGGTGCATCGGGAAGGAACCCCTGGTCGTGCCCACGGTGTAGCGCACGGTGGGGCAGGTGAGGGTGGTGTCGGTGGTCACGTAGCGGATCTGGGTGCCGCGACTGGTCAGTTGGGTCCATGCCCACGCTTCGCTGCTGGGCCCGGCCCCTGGTGGAGGGGGTGGTTTCGGCCCTCCGCCGGGGGGTGCGGTCCCTGCGAGGGCCGCCCCGGCCGAGAGCGCCGCGGTCAGCACGCTCATCAGGGCGAGGACGACCGTCCGGTGCATCATGTTCGCGTTTCTCCGTTCGAGAGCCCTGGACGCCGGCCCGTCCCGTTGCCGAGGGTCATACCGGAGATGCTCACCGAGGCCTCCGGCCGACGCACGGCGACCGGAGCGAACGGCGTACGCAGGGTGCTGCCGCACCCTCGCCGGCACGATCGGCGCAGGGCGCGGCGCCGGGACACGGAGGTCGAGGGGGCGGAAGCCGGGTGCCGGAGGTACCCCGTACAGGTACCGGGCACCTGGATTTCCCGGTGCGTCCCGTCCCGTCTGGTCGGAGTCGCCCGGTGGTGCGACGCTGGGTGGAGAGGTGTCCGAGGACGGGAAGCCGGGAGGCCGGGAGGCAGAGCGATGGGACGCGACGTCCCGGCGTTGGTGTTCACCCGTGAGGACCGCCGCCGGTACCGGATCAAGATGCAGGAGTGCCTCGACACGTTCGCGCAGATGCTGCGCGAGGAACGATTCGAGTCCGAGCGGCCCCAGGTGGGGCTGGAGATCGAGCTGAACCTGGTCGACGACCGGGCGGAGCCGGTGATGCGCAACATCGACGTGCTCGACGTGATCGCGGACCCCGCCTGGTCCACGGAACTGGGCCGGTTCAACCTGGAGATCAACGTGCCGCCCCGCCAGCTGACGGCGGGTGGCCCGGACTCCTGGGAGTCCGAGATCCGCGCCGCGCTGAATCACGCGGAGCGACGCGCGAAGTCGGTCGGCACCCATCTGATCATGACCGGCATTCTGCCGACCCTGCGGCAGGAGGACGTGGGGGAGTCGGCGCTGTCGGAGAACCCGCGCTACCGGCTGCTCAACGACCAGATCTTCGCGGCCCGGGGCGAGGACCTGCGCATCGAGGTGGACGGCGTCGACCGGCTGCGGACCTACGCGGACACGATCACCCCCGAGGCCGCGTGCACCAGCACCCAGTTCCACCTCCAGGTGTATCCGGAGCAGTTCGCCGACTACTGGAACGCGGCGCAGTCGATCGCGGGGGTCCAGACCGCCCTGGCGGCCAACTCACCCTTCCTCTTCGGCAAGGAGCTGTGGCACGAGACCCGCATTCCGCTGTTCGAGCAGGCCACCGACACCCGCCCGCAGGAGATCAAGGTGCAGGGGGTGCGCCCCCGGGTCTGGTTCGGGGAGCGGTGGATCAACAGCGTCTTCGACCTCTTCGAGGAGAACCTGCGGTACTTCCCGGCGCTGCTCCCCCTGTGCGACGAGCAGGACCCCGCCGAGACGCTGGACCGCGGCGACACCCCCGAACTGGGCGAGCTGACCCTGCACAACGGCACCATCTACCGCTGGAACCGCCCGGTCTACGCCATCGCGCACGACAAGCCGCATGTCCGGGTGGAGAACCGGGTGCTGCCGGCCGGCCCCACCGTGGCCGACACGCTGGCCAACGGCGCCTTCTACTACGGGCTCACCCGTGCCCTGGTGGAGGAGGAACGGCCCGTGTGGTCACGGATGTCGTTCTCGGCCGCCGAGGAGAACCTGCACACGGCGGCACGGCACGGCATCGAGGCCCGGCTGTACTGGCCCGGGATGGGCGAGGTGCCGGTGCCCGAACTCGTGCTGCGGCGGCTGCTGCCGCTGGCACACCGCGGGCTGGAGCTCTCCGGCATGGACGAGGTCTGGCGGGAGCCGCTGCTCGGCATCATCGAGCAGCGGTGCGTCACCGGGCGCAACGGGGCGGTGTGGCAGAAGGAGATGTTCCACCACATCGACGCCTCGGCCCGCTGCGGCCGCCATGAGGCCCTGCGCCGGATGACGCAGCTGTACATCGACTACATGCATCTCAACGCCCCGGTGCACACCTGGCCCGTCGACTGACGCGGGCCCCGCACCCCCTCATGGTTGGCTGAAGCGTCGAGCCGTCGGTGCCCCGTCGGCCGTCGGTGCCGTCAGCCGTCGGTGGCCCGGACGAGGATTTCGGACACCTCCCGGCGCACCACGTCGCGGGGCGCCGGGGGGAGCGAACCGAGATCCGTGCGCTCCAGGGCGTCCAGCACCTCGTCCGGGCCGGCCGCGCACTCCGTGCTCCCGCCGGTCACCTCGTAGCCGTCACGGACGGCGACGCGGACACGGCGCCGTCCGTCACCCTCGGTGTGCACGGCGGTGGCGACGACCAGCGGCGGCGGTCCGCCCACCTCGCCGGGCGCCTTGTGGTACCCGCTCGCCACGGGGTCGCGCCAGCGCAGGCTGAGCAGCAGGTGGCGCTTGGCCACCACCTCGGCCAGATCGGTCTCGTAGGTTCCGTCCCGGTCCAGCACGGTGGCGCGCGCGTCCAGGACGAGCGCCGCCGGCAGCAGGCAGCGCAGGGTGCTGCCCACGATGTTGCCGCCGACCGTGGCCGTCCGGCGCACGGCGCCGGTGCCCACGGTGGCGGCCGCGCCGCGCAGGACCTCCGGCACCCGGTCGTCGATCCGGTGCAGCAGAACGGCCGCGCCCAGGGCCTCACGCTCGAGCACGTTGGCCTCCGGGAGGCTGCGCAGGGACATCGCCTGCTCGGGGAAGCCGTCCCGCTGCCAGAGTGCCCACACGAGGGTGGCTCCGCCGACGGGCACCGCTCCCTCAGCCATGCAGTTCCGTGCTTCGGACAGGGATGTGGGCAGACGCAACAGCACGGCGGTCGACCTGCTTTCCTCTGCTTCGGCGGAAGGAACCGGGGACTCCGCACATGATCACGGACACTGCATTCTCCGTACGGCCACGGGGGCGCGTACAGGGCTCACGCATGCACCGTGTACGCCGGAGGTACGCCCCGCGAAAGGCGGCACCGGCAAAAGCAACCTGTCCCGGTTCTCGACCGTCCCACACAACGCATGCCGCACCCCACCGCTTGCCCCACCGCTTGCCTCACCGACGAACGAACGGACAGATGAACGCCGAGACGCTGCTGGACGTCCTGCTCGATGCCGCCCACCGGTCCCCCGACCAGGTGATCGTCCATGTCCGGGGGGAGGGCGGCGAGGTGGCCGTCACCTTCCGGGAACTGGTGGACCGGGCGCTGCGCGTCGCGGGCGGTCTGCGTGCGGCACATGTCGCGCCGGGCACCTGTGTTCCGGTGCTCGCGGAGGACGGCGCGGACTTCCAGCCCCTGTTCTGGGGCGTGCTCGCGGCCGGTTCGGTACCGGTGCCACTGGCGCCGGACGTGCGGCGGGTCCGGCCGGTGTGGGAGCACCTCGGCCGGCCCCCGGTCGTCGTGGACGCGGCCTGCGCTCCGGTGGCCGCCGAACTCCCCGACGGCGCCGAGGTCCTGCGGCTGGACGCACTGCGCGCGTGCCCGCCCCTGGCCACTCCCGCCGAAGTCTCCCCGGACGGACTGGCCTTCCTGCAGTTCTCGTCGGGCAGCACGGGTGCGCCCAAGGGCGTGGAGCTGACCCACACGGCCGTCCTGGCGAACCTGCGGCAGCTGACCGGGGCCTCCGCCCTCACGGAACACGACGTGGTGGTCAGCTGGATGCCGTACTTCCACGACATGGGCCTGATCGGCACCCATCTGGCACCGCTGGCCGCGCGGGCCAAGCAGGTGAAGATCGGTCCTCTGTCGTTCGCGAAGAATCCCCGGCTGTGGTTCGACGTGGCCGCCGCGCATCGCGCCACGATCCTGTCGGCGGCCAACTTCGCGCTGGCCCTGACCCTCCGCCGGGTTCCCGCCGAGGTGTTCGCCGGGCTGGACCTGAGCGCGGTGCGGCTGATCCTGGTGGGGGCCGAACCGATATCGGCGACGGTGTGGCGGGACTTCACCGCCAGGACCCGGGCGGCGGGGCTGGATCCGCGGGCGGCGACGCCGGTGTACGGGCTGGCCGAGGCGACGTTGGCCGTCGCGTTCCCGCCGCTGGGCGAGGTGGCCGTGCCGGTGGCCGTGGAGCGCGCCGCGCTCAGCCGGGGCCGTGTGGTGGAACGGGAACCCGGCGGTGACGCCGTGGAGTTGATGGATGTCGGCGTACCGGTGCCGGGGTGCTCGGTGCGTGTCACCGACGGCGGGGGCCGGGTGCTGGGCGACCGGCGGGTGGGGCACATCGAGGTGAGCGGTCCACAGATCGCACGCGGCTACCACGGGCTGCCGGACGCGACGGAGCAGGCTTTTGCGGACGGCTGGCTGCGCACCGGGGACCTGGGCTTCCTCCGGGACGGCCGGCTGTGCGTCAGCGGCCGGCACAAGGACGTCCTGTTCGTCAGCGGCCGTACGTTCCACGCCCCGGACCTGGAGGAGGTGGCGGCGGGTACGGCGGGGGTGCCGGCCGGTACGACGGTGGTGGTCGGGTCGACCGACCCGGTGAGCGGTGGGGAGCGGGTGGTGGTGTTCGTCGCCTGGGCTCGACCGCCGCGCACCGCGTCCGAGGTGCTGGACCGGGTCGCGCGCCGGGTCCGCGCGGCGCTGGGCCACGACGACGTACGGGTGCTCGCGCTGCCGCCGTCCGCCTTCCCCCGGACGACGAGCGGAAAGGTGCGGCGGCAGCTCATGCGTTCCCGGTTCGAGGCGGGGACGTACCGGCCGTCGGCGCGCTCCGGTGCGGCGTCCGGCGGTCCGGTGGAACGGCCGCGGCCGTCGTCCGCGGGGCCGGGGACGGTGCCCCGTTCCCGTGGGGAGGTCCGGCGTGCGGTGCGTGAGGCGTGGGCCGGGGTCCTGGGGCTGCCGCAGGCGTCGTTCGGGGACCGGGAGCGGTTCGCCGAGCTGGGCGGTACCTCGATCAGGGCCATGGAGGTGCTGGCCGGGCTGGAACGGTCCCTCGGTGTCGCTCTGGGGCCGGCGGTGATGCGCAACGACACGGTCGCCACGCTCACCGACCACCTCATGGGCGTCGTCGGGACGGCTGCCGGGGAGGGCACGCCCGCGCCGGGGGAGGCGGTCGCCTCGGCGGCGTACGGGCAGGAGGGCGTGCCCGCCGCGGGCCGTGCGGACGGCGTGTCCGCGACCGCCGTGGTGGGTCTGGCCTGCCGGTTTCCCGGGGCCGACACGCCGGAGGAGTTCTGGGACCTGCTCACCGACGGGCGCGACGCCGTGTCCGCGGTGCCTCCGGGCCGCTGGAGCGCGGACGGCCGCACGGGAGCGGGGCGGCCGGCACGTCGGGGGGCCTTCCTCGACGACCCCGCCGCCTTCGACGCCGGCCACTTCGGCATCGGCGACGAGGAGGCGCGCACGCTGGATCCGCAGGCGCGTGTCTTCCTCGAACTCGCCCACGAGGCGCTGGAACGCGCCGGTTACGCGGGGGCCCGGCGGCGGGGCCTGCGGACCGGGGTCTTCGCCGCCGTCGGCGACAGCGGTTACCGGCAGCTTCTCGCCGAGGCGGGCCCCGCGGGCGCTCCTGCGGACGCGACGGCCCTGACCGGCAATCTCCCCAACCTGGTCGCCGCGCGCGTGGCGCACTGCCTCGACCTGGACGGCCCGGCGCTGGCCGTGGACACGGCGTGCTCCTCGGGCCTGGTGGCGCTGCACCTGGCCCGGCGCAGTCTCGCGGACGGCGAGTGCGACGTGGCGGTCGTCGGCGGGGTCAACCTGCACCTCACCCCCTCCGCGCACCAGGCTCTGGAGGCGGCCAAGGCCCTGTCACCGACCGGGCGCAGCCGTGCCTTCAGCACCGCGGCCGACGGGTTCGTACCGGGTGAGGGCGGCGCGGTCCTCGTCCTGCGGCGCCTCGAGGAGGCCCGGCGGGACGACGACGTGGTCCTGGCCCTCGTACGCGGTACCGCGGTGAACAACGACGGTACGTCGCTGAGTCTGATGGCACCCAACCCGCTGCGGCAGCGCGAGGTGATCGGCCGGGCCTACGCGCACTGCGGTGTCGACCCGGCGTCGGTCTCGTACGTCGAGGCCCACGGGACGGGCACCGCCGTGGGGGATCCGATCGAACTGCGGTCCCTCGCCCATGCCTTCCCGGCCCGCCCGGACGGCCGGCCCCGGCTGCTCGGCTCGGTGAAGACCAACGTCGGGCACCTGCTGAACGCGGCGGCTCTGCCCTCCCTGGTGAAGGTGGTCCTGGCCCTCGGGCACGGGCGGCTGCCGGCCTCCCTGCATCACGCACCGGTCTCCCCCGCGGTCGAGCGGTCCGGGTTCGCCCTGGTCACCGAGGTGACGGCCTGGGAGTCGTCCGGGCCGCGCAGGGCGGGGATCAACGCCTTCGGTTTCGGCGGCACCAACGCGCACGCCGTACTGGAGCAGGCTCCGCCCTCCTGTGCCCTGCCGCCGGGCGGGGACGTCCGCGGCCCGAACCTGCTCACCCTGTCGGCGGGCAGTGCCGCCGGGCTCGACGCGTGGACGGCGCGGGTCTCGGAGCGGTTGCGCGACCGCCCGGAGTTCACGGAGGGCGATGTCTGCCTGACGGCGGGCGCCGCACGCGACGAACGGCCGCACCGGCTCGCCGTCGTGGCCGACGGCGACCTGCGGGAGCGGCTCGCCTCGGTGCGCGCCGCCGACGGGGCGCCCGTGCCGGGCGCGGTCGCCGGGACGGTGACGCACCGGCCCCGGACCGTTTTCGTCCTGCCCGGTCAGGGCGGCCTTCGACCGGGGCAGGGCCGGGAGTTGTACGACACGGCGCCTGTGTACCGTACGACGCTCGACGAGGCGTCGGCGCTGGTGGGAGCCGTGCACGGGCGGGAGCTGACGGCCTGGTGCGTCGACGGCGGAGCCGATGCCTCCTCGCTGGCCGCGACCGAGGTGGCGCAGCCGCTGCTGGTGGCGCACGGCGTCGCGCTCGCCCGGCAGTTGGCGGCCTGGGGGGTGCGGCCCGACGCGGTGGTCGGGCACAGCGTCGGTGAACTGGCGGCCGCCTGTGTCGGCGGCATGCTGTCGTTGTCCGAGGTGGTGCTGTTCGCCGCGGAACGAGGGCGGCTGATGGGCGGATCGACCGCCCCGGGCGCCATGGCGGCGGTGCGGGGGGCCGACGAACGGGCGGTGGAGGACCTGGTGGCGGCCTCCCCCGGTGACCTCGCGGTGGCGGCGTACAACGGTCCCGGCCGACTGGTGGTCTCCGGCACCCCCGAGGCGGTGCGGCAGGCGTCGGAGCTGCTCACCGCGCGGGGCGCGACGGTCCGTGCGCTGCGGGTGCCGCGCGCCTTCCACTCGCCGCTGATGGCACCGGTCGCGCACGCGGTGAGCGATGCGGCGCGCAGGCTGCTGAAGCCCTCGGCGCCCGCGCTCGCGGTGATGAGTACGCTCACCGCCCAGTGGCAGCCGCGCCTGGACCCGGACCACCTGCGCGAACACGCGCTGCGGCCGGTCCTGTTCGGCCGGGCCGTGGACCGTCTGCTGGACGAGGGCTACGACACGTTCGTGGAACTCGGCCCGGGGGAGGGCCTCGCGGGTCCCCTCCGTGCGGTGGCCGCCCGCCGGAGGCACCTCGGCGGCGCCCATGACGGCAGTCCTGGCGACCGTCATGACGGCACTCATGACGGTGCCCTTGTGCTGTCCGCCCCCGCGCAGCCGTCCGGCACCGGGTCCGCGCCAGGCGGGGCGCGGGAGTTGATGGAGACGGTGGCGCGGCTGTGGGTGCGCGGGGTGCCGCTGGACCGTACGGCGCTCGACGCGGGCCACCGCAGGGTGCAGCTGCCGCCGTACCCGTACCGGCGGCGCAGGTACTGGCCCGAACCCGATGCACGCGGATTGCTGCACCACATCGGCTGGCGGCCCGCGCCGCTGACCGGCGACGGTCTTCCCGGCCCCGTGCTGGTGACCGGGGCGGACCCGGTGGCGGTGCGCCGCCTGGTGGACGGGTTCGCCGCCGTCGGAGTGCGGGCCGGCACGGCCGACGACGGTGAGGTCCGTCCGCAGACGGTGCTCCTCCTCGGTGGGCCGGCCCGGCCGCACCCGGCGGAGGGCCTCGAAGGGGACCTGCGGCAGGCCGTCACGGCGGTCCAGGACGCCCTCACCCTGCTCGACCGGACCGGAGCCCGCCGCCTGCTGGTCGTGACCGAGGACGCGCACGTCACCGGGCACGGTGTGGAGCACGCGGTGCCGGGGCGGGCGGTCCTGGGCGGTCTGGCACTGGCCGTACCGGAGGAGTCGGCCGGGGTGGTCGCGAACTGGGTCGACCTCTCGTCCCGCGACTCACCGGGCCTCCCCGACTCCCCCGGTGACGAGGGGCGGCTGCGGGATCTGGTCACCGAGTTGACGGCGCCGCAGGCGGCGGGGGCCGTGGCCTGGAGGGGAGGGCGGCGTCTCGTACGGTCCGTCGTGCCGGGAGGCACCGACGCGGAGAGCCCGGTGGAAGGGTCCGGCAGGCCGGTCGGCGAGGACCGGCTGCCGGTCGACGGTGCGTACCTCGTCACGGGGGGTGCCGGAGGCATCGGGTCCGCGCTGGCCCGGGACCTGGCGGGCCGGGGCCGGCCGGTCCTGGTGCTGGCGGGGCGGTCCCCGAACCCGCCCTCGGGTCTGCTGAAGCAACTCACCGGCCTCGGTGCCGACGCACGCTATGTCATGGCCGACCTCACGGCACCCGACGACGTGGAGCGCCTCGTTCGCGGGCTGCCGCCGCTGGATGCCGTGTTCCACGCGGCGGGCGTGGTACGGCCCGGCAGCCTGCGCGGGGCGGACGTGCGGGAGACGGTGGAGGCGCTGGGGGCGAAGACCCTGGGCACGGTCCTGCTGGCCGGTGCGCTGCAGCGGCACGGGCAGCGTCCGGGGGTGTGTGTCGCGTTCTCGTCGGTCTCGTCGGTCCTGCCGGGCCTGGCCGGCGTGCTGGGCGGTTACGCGGCGGCCAACGCCTTCCTCGACTCCTTCGCAGGGGCGGAGCGCCTGGCGGGCCGGCCCTGGCTGTCGGTGAACCTGGGTCCGTTCGCCGAGACGGGCCTCGCGGCCGCCGCGGGCCTCGGAGCACGCGACGGTGCCGGGGGCCGCACGGCCGGCGCGGGCGGTGGAGGCCGGCCCCTGGCCACCGCGCCCGCGCTCGCGGCGTTGCGCACGGCGTGCGGCGCCGACGCCGCTCAGCTGGTCCTCGCCGACCTGACCTCGGCGCCGACGCCACGGTCTGCCGTAGTGCCGCGGCGTCCCGCGCGGCCCACGGCCGTCGAGCGGTCCGGCGGTCCGGACGAGGCCGGCGGGCGCCGGCCCTCGGTGCCGTCGGACACCGCTGTCGTGCTGCGGGAACTGCTGGCGCAGTCGCTCGGTGTCCCGGCGTCCGCCGTCGACGACGACACGCCGTTCCTGCGACTCGGCCTGGACTCGCTGGGCGCCGTCGACCTGGTCAAGCGGCTGGAGCGGAGGCTGGGACGGCACCTGCCCACCACGCTCTTCTTCGAGTACCGGACGGTGCGTGAACTCGCCGCCCACCTGGAGGAGCACACCGGCGGGCCCTCCGTACCGGCCATGAACGAGCCCGGGGCGGGTGAGGGGTCCGGTGCCGGTGCCGGTGCCGGTGCCGGGAACAAGCTGTCCTTCGCCCTGACGCCCGTGCAACTCGCGCTGTACACCAGCAGCAGGCTGCACCCGGACGTTCCGGCGCGGGGTCATCTGCGCCTGACGGTCCGCGGCCCGCTCGACACCGACCTGCTCGGCCGGGCGCTGGCGGCCCTGGCCGAACGGCACGGCATGCTGCGGCTGCGGGTGGACGACGTGCGTGAACCCGCCGGGCTGCCGACGCAGCGCACGGTGCCGCCGGTGCCGCTGTCGGACTGGTACGAGGTGCGCGACTGCGCCGCCGACGAGGTGGACGCCGCCGAAACGGCCGTGTGCAACCAGCCGTTCGACCTGGCGGCGCTGCCACCGATCCGGGCCGTGCTGCTCCGCCGGGAGCCGGCGCTCGCCCATCTGCTGCTGGTGGTGCACCACGTGGCGGCGGACGGCTACAGCCTGAACTTCCTCGCCGAGGAACTGTGGAACACGTACACCGCTCTGTGCCGCGGAGACCGTCCGCAACAGGATCTCCCAGCACCGGACTTCGCGCGGTACGCGTCGAGTCTGCCGCCGTCCGACTCCGCTGAGCGGCGTGCCGACCGGCGCTACTGGTCCGAGCGCCTCGCCGCACGGGGCGAACCGCTGCGGCTGCCGTACGACAGTGATCCCGACGCGCTCGTGTCCGGCCCGTCCGGCCCGATCGTGCAGCACTACGGCGGGCTCGACGCGGAACTCACCGCCGGTCTGGAACAGTTGGCCGCCGCGCACGGTGTCTCCCTGTTCCATCTGCTGCTCGCCACGTATGTGCGCTGCCTGGCCCGGTGGTCGAAGGGCCGGGACGTCGCCGTGAACGTGGCCAGGGCCCGTCGCGAGGACCGCTTCGAGGGGGTGGACCGGCTGGTCGGCCCGCTCGCCGACACCCTCCCCCTGCTGTGCCGGACGGCCGACGACGAGGGGGTTCTGCCCCTGGCGGAGCGGTTGCGCCGGATCTGGCTGCAGAGTGAACGGCACGCGGGGCTGAGCAGTCTGGACCTGGCCGCACTGCTTCCCGGCGCCGCGCCCGGCGCCGGAGCCGGCCCCCGGACGGTGAGCCCGGCGGGCTTCAGCTTCGCCCGTTTCCCGGTGGGCACGGCCGCGGGCTGCCCGGTGGAGGTACGGGCGACCGCGGCCGGCACCGGGTCGGCCGCTACCCGGCTGAGTCTGCTGTGCTGGGCGGACGGCCCACTCCTTCGCTGGTCATGGAACTTCCCTGAGCCGCTGTTCCGGCGGGCCACCGTGGCACGACTGGACCGGGAGTTCCGCGCCGAACTGGCCGCGGTGCTGGGCACACGGCCGTCGCCCGGCTCGACGACACCGTCGCCGGATGCCGGCGCCGTCCGCCCGGTGCCGTCCCCCGCGCCGGCTTCGCTGGTCGCGCGGCTGCTCGACCGGTTCCGGGAGCAGCCCGACGCGGTCGCGGTGGACACCACCGCCACCGTGGACGCCGCGGGTGCGTCGCTCAGCTACGGAGCGCTCGATCGCGCCTCCGCTCTGCTCGCCGCGCGCCTGCGCGCCCTCGGCGTACGCCCGGGTGATCTGGTGGGCCTGCTCACCGAGCCGGGTGCCGACACCGTCGTCGGCGTGGTGGGCATCCTGCGCGCCGGGGCCGGCTGGGTCCCGCTCGACCCGGAGCATCCCGTCGCACGCCTGACCGGCCAACTGGTCCGCACGGGCGCCACCACCGTGGTGTGCCACGCCGCCACCCGGCAGACCGCCGACGTCCTCACGGCCGTACGGGCGGTTCCCGTCCTCGGGGACGCACCGGTGGACGGCGGCGTTCCGGTGACCGCGCCGGAGCCCCCTGCCGCTCCTGCCGCGCCGCCCGGTGCCGAGGCGATCGCGTATGTCATCTTCACCTCCGGTTCCACGGGACGGCCCAAGGCGGTACCGATCACTCACCGGGCGATGGAGAACTACCTCGACTGGGCCGTCGCCGCCTTCGGGTACCGTGCCGGCGACCGCCTCGCACAGACCGCGTCGCTCTGCTTCGACGCCTCGGTGCGCCAGTTGCTCGCCCCCCTCCTGGTCGGCGGCACCGTGGTGACGGTGGAGCGGTCCTCGCTGCGGGATCCCGAACTGCTGCTCACGCAGATGGAGCGGGCACGGGTGACCGTGTGGAGTTCCGTGCCGACGCTGTGGGAGCAGTTGCTGACCGCCGCCGAGGCGAGGGCCCGGAGCGGGGCGGGCCTGCCGGACCTGACCGCGCTGCGGTGGGTCCATGTCGGCGGGGAGGTGCTGCCCGTGGACCACGTGCGCCGCTGGTTCGACCTGTTCGGGACCGGCGCGCGCATCGCCAATCTGTACGGGCCCACCGAGTCGACCGTCAACGCCACCTGCCACGTCATCGACTCCCGCCCCGGCGACGAGGTGCGGCAGCTGCCGATCGGACGCCCTGTGGCCGGCACCGACCTGGAGGTGGTCCGCGCCGACGGCACCCCCTGCGAGCCGGACGAGCCGGGGGAACTGCTCATCGCGGGCACCGGTCTGACCCCCGGTTACCTGGGCGAACCGGAGCTGACCGGGCGGGCGTTCACCCTGCGGGCGGGGAGGCGCTGGTACCGCAGCGGAGACCGGGTACGCCGGTCGGCCGACGGCACCGTGGACTTCCTCGGCCGGATCGACGACCAGGTGAAGATCCGTGGGCACCGGGTGGAGCCGGGAGAGGTCGAGGCGGCGCTCCAGGGCTGTCCCGGCGTCGCACGGGCGGCGGTGATCGCGCAGGAGGGGCAGCTGCTCGCCTTCGTCGCCCCCGGGTCCGCGGCGGACCGGCCGGACACCCGGGAGGTGCGCCGGTATCTGGCCGGTCTCCTGCCCTCGTACATGCTCCCGGCCCGGATCACCTGCCTTGACACACTGCCCCTCACCGGCACCGGCAAGGTCGACCGCCTCGCACTGGCCGGTCCGGCCCCTGGCTCCGGCGCGACGGCGGTCCAGGACGGTTCCCCCGCAGGTTCGGCGTTGCCGGACGGTGGCGGGACTCCCCCGGCCACCGTGACCGAACGGCGCATGGCGGAGATCTGGTCCGACGTGCTTCAGGTGGCCTCGGTACGCCGGGAGGACGACTTCTTCGACCTGGGCGGTGACTCGCTGCTCGTCCTGAGGGTGTTCTCCCGGCTCGCGGAGCTGCAGGCGCCGCTGCCCCGGCCGACCGTGATCTACCGTCACCGCACCCTCGCGGCACTCTCCGCGGCCGTCGACGCGGTCGACGACGCGGTCGACGACGCGGTCGACGCCGATGCGGTGAAGCCGTGTTCCGCTTCCCCTTCCCCTTCCCTTCCCCTTTCCCCGGCCGCGGACGACCGCACGGCCCCGTTCCCCGTCACGCCCGGTCAACGCGGTTTCCTGCTCGCGGAGGAGCTCTCGCCGGGCGGTGGTACCTGGCTGGCGCGGCTTCGGCTGTCCGGACCGCTGGACCCCGATGCCTTCCAGGCCGCGGTCGACCTGCTGGTGGAGCGTCACGGCATGCTGCGCACCGTCTTCCCGGCCGGTACTCGGCCGCCCGTGCAGCAGGAACTGCCGCCGTCGCTGCGTCTGCCGGTCGCCTTCACGACGGTCGCGACCCCGGCCGAAGTGGACGAACGGGCCGCCGCCGAGGCGGCACGGTGCCTCGAACCCTGGGCCTGGCCGCTGGTGCGGCTTCAGGTGCTGAGCCTGGCCCCACAGGAGCACGTCCTGCTGGTGCACGCGCACCATGTCATCGGCGACGGATACAGTGCGGCGTTGCTGACGCAGGAACTGACCGAGGTGTACGACCGGCTGACCGGCGGCAGCTCCACGCCCCCGCTCCCGCCGCTGCGCGGCGACTTCCGTGACCACGTCCGGTCCTCGACGCAGGCCGGGCACCAGGCCGGTGTCGCCGGGCGGGCCCGGGAGCGACGCCGGGCCCGGGTGTGCGCCCCGTACCGGCCGCCGGTGCTGCGGACCGCCGTCGGCGGAAACGGCGAGGAGGAGCGGACCGGGGCCCACCGCGACATCGTGTTCCGCTCCGCGGAGTTCACCCTCAAAGCCTCCCCGACGGCGGCACTGCGGGCGCTCGCCGCACGCGCGCGGACCACCCTCTACGCGCCGTTGCTGACCGCCTACTACCAGGAGCTCGCGGCGCTGACCGGCCGACCGGACCTGATCGTGGGGCTGGCGGTGAGCGGCCGGGACGGAACGCTGCCCGACGCGCACCGGGTCTTCGGCCCGTTCGCCACGGCCGTACCCGTACGGCCGGCCTCCGAGGGGCCCCTTTCCGAAGGGGACTTCGGCGGTGCGCTCCGCCGTGTCGCGGCGGAGGCGGAGGAGGCACGCACCCATGAGGACGTGCTCCCCCGGAGCGCCGACGGGCTTCCCCTGACCTCGCAGTTCTTCTTCACCTTCCTCGACTTCTCCGCGCTGGCCCCCGCGGACGGCAAAACGCTGCGCTTGTCGTGGGAGTCGGGCGACAGTACGTTCCTGCCACCCGCCGCCACGACGGACGTGTTCATGGCGGTACGGCCCGAGACGGACGGGGTGCGGGTCACGGTCCGGGGCTCGGCTGCGGCGTTCCCACCAGGCACGCTCGACCGTTTCGCCGACGCGGTGCGCCGACGTCTCACCCGGGCCGCGTCGGGTGGCCGTCATGGACCCGGAACCCGGGACACCATGGACGCGGCCCTGGTCGGCTACTTGCCCGCTCCCGGCCATCTGGCGCGCCTGGCGGGTCTGCCCGGGGCGGCACTGCCGCGGGCCGAGCTGCGCGACCTGCTGTTCCCCGACGGCGCCCCGCGTCTGCTGGAGACGGTCCGTACGCCACTGGGCCGGTCCGGTTTCGTCTGCGTTCCGCTCTTCGCCGACGAACTCGCGGCGGGCAGCGGGCTGGTGGGGCACACCACCCGTGCCGTGTCGCTCGCCGCCGCACAGGGAGCGCGCTGTGTGTCCCTGGCGGGGATGATTCCGTCGCTGACCGGATACGGCTTCGACGTGCTGCGGTCCGGGAGCCATCCGGCGGCCGTGACGACGGGGCACGCGGCGACGGTGGTGGCGGTGGTCAGGACGGTGCACGCGGCGCTCGAGGCCACGGGCCGGAATCTCTCGGATCTCGACGTGGCGTTCGCCGGGCTGGGTTCGATCGGTGCCTCCTCCCTGGAACTGCTGCTGTCCCTGGCCGCCCGGCCTCCCCGGCGTCTGCTGCTGTGCGACGTGCGGGGCAGCGGACCACGACTGGCCGCGCTGGGACGGCGGTTGCAAGAACGTGGGCTGGCCGGTGCGGGCGGCGTCGAGGTGGCGGAGTCGGAGCGGGTGCTGCCGGACGCGGTCCACGGTGCGGACCTGCTGGTGACGGCGGTGAGCGGCGCCACCGCGGTGCTCGACGTCGGCCGGCTGCGGCCGGGGGCCATCGTGGTCGACGACTCCTTCCCGCACTGCTTCGACACCGAGCGGGCCCTTACCCGTATGCGGGAACACGAGGACGTGCTGGTGCTGGGCGGCGGGCTGCTGCATGTCGGCCGCACCGACCGGCAGGTCGCCGAGGACCTGCCGGCCGTGGCGGCGGCCGGCTATCTCGCTCAGCCCTGGATCGAGGGCACCCTGGCGTCCTGCCGTGCCGAGTCCCTGCTGCACGCGGCCGGTCAGGAACTGCCGCTGGTGCACGGCCTGGTGGACGCCGGGGTGTCCCTGGCCTACTGGGAGGCCGTGGAACGGGCCGGGGTGTCGGCCGCCCCGCTGCATCTGCTCGGTCACACCGTCGGCGGCGCTCCGGCGGTGTGACCGAAGGGACCTGCGCGGCCCTCAGACCCCGAATTCCGTCGGTGAGATGTTCAGGGCCGCGCAGGCCTCACGGATGGCGTACTGCTCGGACGCCTCGAAGGTGCCGTCGGCGCCGGCGATGACCATGCCGGTCTGGACGACCGCGCGTGCCTCGACGGGCTTCTTCGCCGCCTTGGCGATGTCCTGCAAAGCCCGCCCCTTGCCCACCTCGAAGTTGGCCACGAGCTGGTCCACGTGCTCGTTGAACCGCTTGCGGAGCTGGTCCGGCGGGAAGTTCTGCAGGACGTCGTTGGAGACGATCAGCTCCTCCACACGCTGCCGCTCCGCCGGGTCCACCCGCCCGTCGGCGGCCGCGACCAGCGCGCACATCGCCATGCTGGCGTCCCGGTAGGCGCCGCTCTTGAGCTCCGCCTTCGCCGAGGCGAGCTGGGACTTCAGCAGGCCCATCAGCTGGGCCCTGGAGCCGCCGGAGGACGAACCGCGCGCGGGGCCGCCGGCCGGTGCCGGTCCGGGGTTCCCGTGCTGTCCGCCTCCCGCCCGCGCGCCCTGGGACTGTTGCAGCGCCCTGGCCTGGTCCTTGACTCGGTCCCACATCGCCACTGGTTCCACCTCGGCTTCTGTCGCTGTCTTTCCGGTACCGGTCGTCAGTCCCGGATCCCACGGTCCGACCGGTCAACGGACGTGGTGGTGGCCACGTTCCCCGACAACAAAAGAAAGGTAAAAACATTTATGGCGGCCCGATGCCTCGGGTTCAGGCTTCGGCACGGTCCGCGGGGCCGGGGGCCACCGCACTCCCGTCGGGGTCGCCCGCCGCGGCGGTGCGCCGTTCGTACCGCAGCGCCGCACCGGTCGCGACCGCGCCGAGGCCCTCCCACACGCCGACACCGACGAACGCCCCGGGTGCCCGTCCGGTGAGCACGGCCACCGTGAACACCGTGCACGTCAGCAGCCGGAACGGCACCGTCCACCGGAAGAAGGCCCGCCAGTCGGCGAGCGCCGCCAGTATGTAGTACGCGCCCATGTTGAGCGCCGCCATCGAGGACGCCGTCACGAAGGCCGGCGTGAGGCCGCCACTGCCCCGCCCGCCCGGGGCCGCGAGGCCCAGCAGCGACAGCTGCGCGGCCGGCGCGATCAGGCCCACCGCGCCCAGGGCGGCGGCGAGCGCCCCGAAGACGGCCATGGTCCAGCCCGAGGCTGAGCGGGGAGTACGCATCCGGCGAGCGTAGTGGCCGGCGGGACCGCCACCGGGGTCGCGGTCCCGCCGGAGCCGGTCGGGAATCAGCCCACCATCCACTTCTGGTTCGCGGCACCCGTGCAGGTCCAGATCTGCAGCCGGGTGGCGTTGGCCGCGTTGTTGCCGGTCACGTCCAGGCACTTGTCGGCCTGGGGGTTGACGATGTCGCGGGCGCCGGTGACGACCCACCTCTGGGCCGCGGTGCCGTTGCAGTCCCACAACTGGACGGGGGTACCGTCCGCCGTGCCGCCCGAAGTGACGTCCAGGCACTTGCCGAGCGCCCGGATCGCGCCGTCCCCGCCCACCGACCACCGCTGGGCGGAGGTGCCGTTGCAGTCGTAGAGCTGCACCGGGGTGCCGTTGGCCGTGTCCGCCCCGGCGACGTCGACGCACTTGCCCGCCAGGCCGCGGATCGCGCCGCCGGCCGGCGCGTCACTCGTCGTCACCGACACGTGGTCGACCACGAGTTGCTGCGGGAAGACGGTCGAGCCGTCCGGGTCCCCGGGCCAGTAGCCGCCCACCGCCAGGTTGAGGATCAGGAAGTAGGGCTTGTTGAACACCCACTGCTTCCCGCCCAGGTCGGCGGGGGTCCGCCGCTGGTAGACGTTCCCGTCCACGGACCAGGTGATCGAGTCGGGCGCCCAGTCGACGGCGAAGGTGTGGAAGCCGTCCGCGAAGGCCTGGCCGCCGGGCAGTGTGTAACCGGCTCCGATGCCGCCCGCGCCGGAGTAACCGGGGCCGTGGAGGGTGCCGTGGACGGTGGAGGGCTCGAAGCCGACGTTCTCCATGATGTCGATCTCGCCCGAGTCCGGCCAGTTGACCGGCGTGCCCAGCATCCAGAAGGCGGGCCACATGCCCTGACCGCGCGGGACCTTCATCCGCGCCTCGACGTGCCCGTACTGCGCGGTGAACTTTCCGGAGGTGTTCAGTCGGGCCGAGGTGTACTGGCACGTGCCGTACCAGCACTGGTAGTTGGCCGGGTTCTCCTTGCGGGCGGTGATCACCAGGTGGCCCTGGCCGTCCAGGGCGGCGTTCTTGTTGCCGGACGTGTAGTACTGCCGCTCGTGGTTGTTGACGTTGTCGCCGGTCTCGATGTGCCACTTGGAGGAGTCGACGGCCGCCCCGGCGGGCCCGTCGAAGTGGTCCGAGAACGTCACGGCCGCGGGAGCCGCGGCAGCGGCGGTGGTGTCGTCCACCGGTTCCGCCCGGGCGGTCCCGACGGCGGCGGAGGCGACCAGGGCCGCGGACAGCGCGACCGTCAGCCATCTGCGAAGCGTGCGTGGAGAGGACATGGCTCTCCCTTCCGTGCGGCGGCCCGCGTCCACGGGCGCACCGACCGAGGGTGTGGGGGGGGCAAGTGCTTCGCTCCTTGATTTAAGGCATGAACCAGAAGGCGTCAACACTCTGGTACGGACCAATGATGCACAGGCACCCGTCCGCCGCCCGCAGACGCCTGCCGCCGCCCCCTTTGAGCACCAAGCAGAATGTTTCAGGCTTAGTTGTTACCCGTAGTGGTCCCCGAGCGCCTCACCGACGGACGAGGCGTACACCGTGGCGGAGGACCGGGCGCCGAGGACACGTGCCGCACGAGGGCGAACCGACGCGGTGGGCCGTGCTCGGCGAGGAACGGGGAAGCGGGCGGGAGACCTGACGGCGCCCTGCAGCCTCGCGGCGTCCGCCGTCGTTCCGGCCTCCATCACCTGACGGCCCGTCAGCCCGACACCACGTGGAGCAGGGCCGTCCCGTCCTCCCCCGTCGCCGCCCGGATGACGACGGCGTCGGGCCGGGCGGCGGGCGGCCGCCCGTCGCCCTTGCCGCCGCACGAGGTGCTGGAGCCGTGGGAACGCAGCACGGTGAGGCAGACCTGCCCCGGGCCTTCGACTCCGTTCCTGGACCGGCCGTTTCCGGACTTCAGTACGTACTCGATCCGGTCCGGGCCGACCTCGGTCACGGACAGGGTCGTGGTGCCGGCCGGCCCGTCGAAGCGGACGGTCACCGGCTCGGAGACCGCGATCTCGCAGTTCCCGTCCGAGCAGACGGCCGTGTCGTGCCCGTCCGCCGCCGGCACCGGCAGCTGCGTCGAGGCGGAACGGGGCTCCGGCGCCCGGTCGCCGTCCGGGGACGGTGCGCCCACTCCGCCCGAGCCGCCGCAGCCGGCCAGCGCGCCGACCGTCAGCACGGCGAGCGCCCGGAGCGCGACCGCCCCTCGCGTCCGCGTCGTTCCCGCCCGGTGTGCCGTCGCCTCCGTGCTCATGCTGTTCCCGCGCATCCCCGGGACTCTGCCCGGCTCCCGACGTCGCCGTTCGGCCTTCCCGTGCCGCGTCTCGCACACCTCGCGCGGCACGGGAGCGCACCCCGGCGGCCGGTTCAGGCCACGCGAGCGGCTCGCACCACGCGGGGGCGCTCCCGCGCCGAGCGTATCGGCGCGGGGGCCAGCCGGGGGGACGCGCTGACCCGGTATGTCGTCCGGTTCGGGTCCTCGACGGGGTCCCCGAGCTCGATCTTCCCGGCCGCGTGCAGCTCGTCGCAGTCCGGGGTGGGCAGGGCCGCGTAGCAGCCGCCCTGGCCGGTGGTGGAGTCGAGCGGACGCCAGTAGCTGTATCTGCGGCGGCCGTTCGCGTACACCGTGACGAAGGTGGGGGTACGCGGGTCGGCGATGATGCGCAGTACGTCGGCGTTGCCGGTACCGGCCGGGGTGAACGAACTCTCGGGGGCCGCCCGGAGCCCGGTGGTCACCCGTCCGGCACGCGGACGGTCCTGCATCTGGTTGATGGTGATGAGCATCGCTGGGCCTTTCCGGAGCCGGAACTCGAGACCGTCTACCCAGCACGGCGCCGGTGTTGATCTCTTTCACTGATCATTCTGCTCCCTGACACCGACATTAACCCGTCACCGGCCACTGAAGGTGCTGATTTCTGACCGCACTTGGCTGTTCTTCGCCGTTCACGGCCGGATCGGCCGGGCCGGTGCGCCTGCCGCGACCGGCCCGGCCGGTCCGTCTTCAGCCGGAAGCCTCGGACGAGAAGGTCATCATCAGCTTGTCCGGCTTGACGGTGACCACCGCCTGGGCGCTCGGTGCGGCGGAGGTGACGCCGATCCGGGGCCAGGTCTGGAGGATGGTGGCCAGGATGATCTGGAGTTCCGTCCAGGCGAAGTTCTCGCCGATGCACTTGCGGCGGCCGTCGCCGAACGCCAGGAAGGAGCCGCGGGTGGCCTGCGAGCGGTCGGGGGCCCAGCGGTCCGGGTCGAAGACGTCCGGGGCGGGGAACACCTCCGGGTCGTGCTGGTGCAGGTAGGGGCTCCAGACGACGTCGGCGCCCTCGGGGATGCGGTGCCCTCCGAGTTCGATGTCGCGGCTCGCGGTGCGCGTCACCATCCAGGCCGGTCCGTACTTCCGGATCGCCTCCTGGAGAACCCTCCGGGCGTGGACCAGCCGGTCCAGATCCTCGTGCCGCAGGGGACGGCCGGCGCACACGAGGGCGAGTTCGTCCCGGAGGAGCCGCTCGGTCCCGGGGTCCCGCGAGATCTCGTACAGGGCCCAGGCGAGGGTGGTCCCGGTGGTTTCGATCGCTCCGGTCAGCAGGGTGATGACCTCGTCCTGCAGCTGCCGGCGGCTGAGCGGGGTCTCGGCCGTGAGCAGGGCGGCGAACAGGCCCGCCTGCCGCGTCGGTGGTGCCGGCGCGTGCGGGCACTGCGCCGGTACCGCACCGGTCCCGTCCGTCCCCGGGTGCGCGGCCCGGTGGACGTGGTGGTCGATGGCCTGGTCGATCAGGGCCCGCAGGCGGGCGACGCGGGCGGCGTGGGCGCGGTTCGCGGGCAGCGGCAGTCCGGTGATCCAGGAGGGAAGGATCGTCTGCCGGATCGTTCCCTCCATGATCTCGGGCATCAGCGAGGTGAACTCGCTCTCCAGCCGGTCGGGCAGGTCCGTGCCGAAGAGGGCGACGAGGAACGCGGCGAGGGTGGTCGCGTTCATGTCGGCGTACACGTCCCGCGGCGCGCCCTGTGGCCACGCCTCGACCATGGCGCGCACCTGACGGATCATGGCGTCGCCGCGGTCGGCGATGTGCGACTTGTTGAACATGGGTTGTATCAGCCGGCGATTGCGCAGGTGTGCCTCGCCGTCGGCGATGGTGGCGAGGCCGTCGCCGAAGAAGAGGCGGAGAGCGTCGATGATCCTGCCGCCCTTCGGGAAGTGGGCGGCCTCGGTCACCAGGACTCGGCGGGTCAGCGCGGGATCGGTGACGACGTAGGCGGGGCTCGGACCTATGCGTATCCGGACGACGCTGCCGTACCGGCGCAGTGAGGTGATGAACGGAAGGGGGTCCCGGGCGAGCCGGTGGGCGTGACCGATCAGCGGCAGGCCGCCGGGAGCGGTCGGAGTCGGGGCGGACGGTCTCGTCGTGGCGCTCATCGAGCGGATCACTCCTTGTGGGGGGGCCGTCGAACGCCCCATGCATGCCCAAGATCGCGGAGAGGATGCTGCGGCAGGCCCCCTTCGGCGATCCCGTACGCGCCGTCGACCGGATGCGGGGTCGCGCATGTCGCGGGAACCTGGAGACATCGCCCGGTTCCGCCCCGGCGCGGCCGTGCGCCCCGGATTGCCCGCCATCGAGCCGAGGAAAGACGGAACCGCAATGCCGTACATCACCGTGGGACGCGAGAACTCCACCGACATCGAGCTCTACTACGAGGATCACGGGGCCGGACAGGCCGTGGTCCTCATCCATGGGTACCCCCTCGACGGCCGCTCCTGGGAGAAACAGTCCGCCGCGCTGCTCGACGCGGGGTACCGCGTGATCACCTACGACCGGCGCGGGTTCGGACAGTCGGGTCAGCCCACGACGGGATACGACTACGACACCTTCGCCTCCGATCTGAACATGGTCCTGGAGACCCTCGACGTCTCGGACACCGTGCTCGTCGGTTTCTCCATGGGCACCGGTGAAGTGGCCCGCTGTGTCAGCAGGTTCGGGACGGAGCGCGTCGCGAAGGCGGCCTTCCTCGCCTCGCTGGAGCCCTGCCTGCTGAAGAGCGACGACAACCCGGACGGCGCGGCGCCCCGCGAGTTCTTCGAGGGCATCTCCGCGGCGGTGAAGGCCGACCGGTACGCGTACTACACGTCGTTCTTCAAGGACTTCTACAACCTCGACGAGAACCTCGGCAGCCGCATCAGCCCGGAATCCGTCCGCAACAGCTGGCACACGGCGGCGTCCGGCGGACCCTTCGCCGCGGCGGCCGCGCCGATGACGTGGTTCACCGACTTCCGGGGGGACATCCCCGCCGTCGACGTGCCCGCCCTGATCCTGCACGGAACGGCGGACAACATCCTGCCCATCGACTCGACCGGACGCCCGTTCCACCGGGCGCTGCCGCACGCGGAGTACGTGGAGGTCGAGGACGCTCCGCACGGCCTGCTGTGGACGCACGCCGAGGACGTCAACCGGGCGCTTCTGTCCTTCCTCGCCGAGTGAGGTGAGCGGCCTTCAGGCCGCCGGCTCCAGTCGGACGCAGCAGTGGCCGGGTTCCGGCGCCAGGCGTGCCTCGAAGCCGGTGTCGCCGAGGCCGTCGAGGACACCGCGCAGCAGGTGGAGGTTCATCCCGCAGACCGTTCGGGTGTGCGCGCGGGCCAGCGTGTGGAAGGGGCAGTTGCCCAGGACGACGGCGTCGCCCTGGTGCCGCGGCTCGAAGCCGTACCGCTCCAGCAGGGGGAAGACCTCTTCATGGCTGTCGGCGCCCGCCTGCACGCCGCATTCCCGTGCCGTGCGGTACAGGACGTCACGCACCGGCTCCCCGGTGGCGCCGGACTCCTCCACGGCGTGGGCGAGGAGCTGCCCGGCGAGTTCGTAGCGCCGGTCCGGGAGGCTGACGGCGATCTGCTGCGCCGAGCGGCGGTAGAGCTTGGCCGGTCTGCCCGCGCCCGGGCCGGTGCGTCCGCTGCGCCGCGCGTAGACCACGTCGAGCAGGGACTCGTCGGCCAGCCGGTCCAGGTGGAAGGCCGCGGTCTGCCGGGCCAGGCCCAGGGCCGCGGCGGCATCGTCCCGGCCCACCGGTTCCGGCTCGCGCACCACGTAGTCGTAGAGCCTGCGGCGGGTGGGTTCGTCGAGGGCGGCGATGGCCGAGACGTCCTGGTCACGCACCTCGTCCGGCCGGCCCCGTACTTCGTCCGTGTCGTCCACGAACACCAGTGTAAAACCCACAGGCATTGACTGAAGAAGGAGACGGAGCTTCTATAGAAAGTGAAAGTTGTCGATAGAAGCTCGACGGGACGACAGAAGGAGGGGCCATGGCCGCCCCCAGTACCTCCAGCTCCAGCAGCACCTCGGCCGCACCTCGGCGGGCCGCCCTCGCCGACCCCGGCTACCAGGCCTTCGTGATCCTGCGCACCGGTTTCACCGTGGCCCCGATCCTGTTCGGCCTGGACAAGTTCGCCAACCTGCTCGTCGACTGGCCCGCCTACCTCGCGCCGTGGATCAACGACCTCGTCCCGGGCAGCGGTCAGTCGGCCATGTACGCCGTGGGGGTCGTCGAGATCGTGGCCGGCGTCGTGGTGGCGCTCGCGCCGCGCTTCGGAGGCTGGCTGGTCGCCGGCTGGCTGGCCGGGATCATCGTCAGCCTCCTCACCGTCCCCGGTTACTACGACATCGCCCTGCGCGACTTCGGCCTGCTCCTCGGCGCGGTCGCACTGGCCCGGCTCGCCCAGCGCTACCACGGCTCCCGGGTCTGAGGTCAGCACAGCACGCGCAGCGCTCCGGGCAGCACTCTGAGCGTCACGGGAAGAAGGGCGTCGACCTCGCCGTCCGCACCGTAGGGGACGTCGCGGTCGGCGACGACACGGATCTCCCGGCCCCGCTCCATCCGCACCTGGGGCCGGTGGACGTGGGCGCCCGTCCTCAGGTCGTTCATCAGGGCGAAGAACAGGCGCCGGGGCGCGTCCTCGATCATCACGACGTCCAGCAGCCCGTCGTCCACCCGGGCGTCGGGCGCGATGACGCGGCCGGAGCCGTAGTAGCCGGAGTTGGCGACCACCACGGTGTAGCCGGTGTGTGCGTGCTCCTCGCCGTCGATCGTGACCCGGTAGCGGGCCGGCCGCCAGGTGGCGGCCGCCCGCAGTCCGCCGGCGTAGTAGGAGGCGGCGCCCCGCAGCAGCCTACTGCGGTTGGCGTGGCGGTTGGCGAGCGCGTCCACTCCGGCGTACACGCTGCCGAGGACCACGGTGCGGTCGTGGACGGCCGATTCGACCTCGATGGTGTCGACGTGCCGCGGTTCGCCCTCCAGCAGTATCCGGGCCAGGGCCGCCGGTTCGGTGGGCAGTTCCAGGGCCCGCGCGAAGTCGTTGCCCCGGCCGGCCGGTACGAGGCCGAGCGTGGCACCGGTCCCGCTGAGGGCGCCGCCGATGCCTCCGGCGATGCCGTCCCCGCCGACGGCCAGCACCACCCGCCCCCGCCGCCCGGCGTCCCGGGCCAGTTCCTGCGCGTGGGCCAGACTGCGGCTGTACTCCGTGTGCAGTTCGGCCCCGGCCTCCCGGAGCCGTCGTGCGAGGGCGAGCAGCGCGGCCGCTCCGGTGGATCCGCCCGCGGTGGGGTTGACGACGGCGGTGAACTGTCGCATCGGGTTGCCTCCGGGCGGACCGACGGGATGGAGCGGGATGCCCCTCTGACGGATGACGGCGCTTCGGTTCAGTCGGCGGGCAGGAGGACGCCGGGGTTGAGCACTCCGGCCGGGTCCAGGCGCCGCTTGACCGCGCGCAGGGCGTCGGCCCCCAGCGGGCCGGCCTCGCGGACGTACCAGTCCCGGTGGTCGGTGCCGACACCGTGGTGGTGACTGATCGTGCCGCCGGCGGCGAGGATCGCCTCGTTCGCGGCGTGCTTGGCGCGCGTCCAGTGCGCCACCGGGTCGCCGTCGCCCTGTGCCGAGACCACGGTGAAGTACAGGGAGGCGCCGTTCTCGTAGACGTGGGAGATGTGGCACATCACCAGGGGCGGGGTGCCGGCCTCGGTGAGCGTGGTGGTGAGCGCGTCGCGGACCGCGGTGTACAGCCCGGGGATCCTGGACCAGAACGTCGCGGTCTCCAGCGTCTCGGCCAGGGCCCCGGCGTCGAGCAGCGAGTCGCGCAGGTAAGGAGCCGAGTAGCGGCCGTGGGCCCAGCGGCGGCCGGGCTCCTCCCCCAGCGGCGTTCCACCGCACGCGCGCAGGACGGCCGCGGCCTTCTCCCTGCGGTACGCGGTGTCCTCCTCCGTGCCCTCGTATCCGGCGACGGCCGTGCATCCGGCGGACTGCGGGGTGCCGGAGCCGATCGCGTCCGGCTGGGCGAGGCCGACCAGCGTCTCGGTCTCGTCGGACAGCCGCAGCACGGTGGGGCGCGGCCCGTCCTGGGCGAGGCGGCGCAGCGCGGCGGCGCCCTCCTCGAAGGAGTCGAACCGCCAGCCCTCGTAGAGGCGGGCCTGCGGGAGAGGCCGGATCCGGACGGTCACCGACGTGATGACGCCGAAGGCCCCCTCGGACCCCAGGACGAGCTGGCGCAGGTCGGGCCCGGCCGCCGAGCGCGGGGCCCGGCCGGTGTCGAGGGTGCCTTCGGGGGTGGCGAGAGTGAGGGAGAGCACCATCTCGTCGAAGCGGCCGTACCCGGCGGACGCCTGGCCGCTGGAGCGGGTCGCGGCGAAGCCGCCGAGGGTGGCCCACTCGTAGGACTGGGGGAAGTGGCCGAGGGTGAAGCCGTGTCCGGCGAGCAGCGCCTCGGCCTGCGGGGCGCGCAGGCCGGGTTGCAGGGTGGCGGTGCGGGAGACCGGGTCGAGGGCGAGCAGCGCGTCCATACGCCGCAGGTCCAGGGCGACGAAGGTGCCCTGCCGGCCGGGGGCGAGACCGCCGACCACGGAGGTGCCGCCGCCGAACGGCACCACGGGCAGGCGCTGTTCGGCACAGACGCGCAGGACGGCGAGCACCTCGTCGTGGCCGGCGGGGAACAGGACGGCCGCCGGGATGTCGGTGACGTCACCGTGCCGGATCCGCAGCAGGTCGGGGGTGGACTTGCCGCGCGTGTGCCGGATCCGTGTCTCGGGGTCGGTGCGCACCTGGTCCTCACCGCCCAGCGCCTCGACCAGCGCGCGGTGCGCGGCGGACGCCAACCGGGGCTCGGGCACGGCCACTTCCCCGAGGGCCACCGGCTCGGCCGCGCACGGCTCGACGCCGAGCAGATCGCGCAACAGCCCGATCACCGTGTCGGGCAGCGGCGTCGCCCGGGCCGGGTCGCCCCAGCCGCTCCACAGCATGTCCATGACTGTCGTCCTCACCGGTCGGTTCGAGCGTCGATAGGAGCGATGCCGTCGCCGACGGCCCCACTTGCCGTTACACTGTTACACATGACGCCTACTCGTCACAACCGTTCGGACAACGACGCCGTGCTCGACGCGGTGCGCGACTGCGTTCTGGCCGTCGGGGTCCGCCGCACCACACTGACCGACGTGGCCCGCCGCGCCGGGGTCTCCCGGATGACGCTGTACCGGCGATGGCCCGATGTGCGCTCGCTGGTCGGGGACCTCATGACCCGGGAATGGATCGCCGTGGCCGCCGGCGCGATCCCCGAGCGCTCTTCGGACGTCACCGGCCGGGAGCGCGTGGTCGGCGGACTGGTGGCGGGGGTGCGCGCCTTCGGCGGGCACCCGCTCTTCCGGAAGATCGTCGACGTGGATCCCGAACTGCTCCTGCCCTATGTGCTGGACCGTCGCGGAGCGAGCCAGGTGGCTCTGCTGGACATGCTGGCCGACACCGTGCGCGAGGGACACGCCGACGGGTCGGTGCGCACCGGTCATCCCGAACGGCAGGCGCGGTCGGTACTCCTGATCGTCCAGTCCTTCACCCTGTCCCTGCGCACCATGACCGACGAGGACGACCCCGACCTCACCTCCGAGGCGTTCCTCGCAGAACTGCGCGACATCCTGGAGAGGACCCTCACCCCATGAACGCCCTCACCGGACCGTCCTCCGTCTCGTCCCTGTCCGCCGGGCGCCGCATCCGCGAGCTGACCGAGACCGTGGGCGGCCCGGCCGTCGACGTGCTGGTCGTCGGTCTCGGTGCCACCGGCGCCGGGACCGCCCTGGACGCCGCGGCCCGCGGTCTGAGCGTGGTGGCCGTCGACGCCCGCGACCTGGCCTTCGGCACCTCCCGCTTCAGCAGCAAACTCATCCACGGCGGGCTGCGCTACCTCGCCTCCGCCCAGCTGGACGTCGCCCACGAGAGCGCGGTCGAACGCGGGGTGCTGATGCAGCGCACCGCCCCCCATCTGGTGCACGCCCAGCCCTTCGTCCTGCCCCTCACCCCCCTGGTCTCCCGCGGTCAGGCCGCCCTGGCCCGCGCCGGTTTCCGGGCCGGGGACGCCCTGCGGCTGGCCGCCCGCACCGCGCGGGCGACCCTGCCCGCACCGCGCCGGGTCTCGGTGACCGAGACCCGGCACCTGGCCCCCGCCGTACGGGGCGACGGACTGCGGGGCGGCCTGCTGTCGTGGGACGGCCGGCTCACCGACGACGCCCGTCTGGTGACCGCCCTCGCCCGCACCGCCGCCGCGCACGGGGCGCGCGTCCTCACCCGGCTCCGGGCCCTGGAGCTGACCGCCTCCGGCGCCCGGGTCCGCGACGAACTCACCGGCGAGGAGGGCGAGATCCGCGCCCGCGCGGTGATCAACGCGTCCGGCGTCTGGGCCGGCGGTCTCGTCGACGGCATCCGGATCCGCCCCTCACGCGGAACCCACCTCGTGCTGCGCCCGGACAGCCTCGGTCCGCTCCCGGCCGGCCTGCACATCCCGGTCCCCGGGGAGAGCAACCGCTTCGTCCTCGTGCTGCCCCAGGACGACGGCCGGGTCTACGTCGGGCTCACCGACGAACCCGTGGACGGCGGTGTCCCCGAGGTTCCCGAGGCACCCGAGACGGACATCGGCTTCCTCCTCGACGTCCTGTGCTCCGTCCTGGAGGTCCCGCTGCACCGGGACGACGTCGTCGGGGCCTTCGCCGGACTGCGCCCCCTGCTGGACACCGCGGCGGCCGGCGCCGGTACGGCGACGAGGACCGCCGACGTCTCACGACGGCACGCGGTCCTGACCTCGTCCGAGGGGGTCGTCACCGTCGTCGGCGGCAAGCTCACCACGTACCGGCGCATGGCCGAGGACGCGGTCGACACCGCCGTCCGCGTCCGCCGGCTGCCGGCCGGCCCGTCCCGCACCGCGTCCCTCCCGCTCGTGGGCGCCGCACCGCCGCACGTCCTCACCGCCCTGGCCGCACCCCGCCGCCTGGTGCGGCGCTACGGAACGGAGGCGCCGGCCGTCCACGCGCTCGGCGCGCGGGACGCCCGGCTGGGCGAGCCCGTGCTGTCCGGGCACCCGGTCACCGGGGCCGAACTGCTGTGGGCCCTGCGCCACGAGGGGGCGCTCGACGAGAGCGACCTGCTCGACCGCCGCACCCGCATCGGTCTCGTCCCCGCCGACCGTACGGCGGCGCTCCCCGCCGTACGCGAACTCCTGGACGGCGCCCTGCCGCAACGGAGTTGAGAAGTGCCCCGTCCCGGGCGGGCGGGGACCGCCGTCAATTCCGGTGGACGCCGACCTCGTGCAGGGAGTAACCCCAGCCGGTCCCCCGGTCCAGGAACCGGAGGCGGATGTGGCGGGCCGGCTCCGGGGGGAAGCGGGCTGTGTCGAGGCCGCCGTCCCCCGAGGCCGTGGACCAGACGGTCCGCCAGTCCGAGCCGTCGGCGGAGAGCTCGATGCGGTACGAAGTCCCGTACGCGCGCTCCCAGTCGAGCGTGACGCGTCCGACCTCCCGGGTGGCGCCGAGGTCGATCCGGAGCCACTGGTCGTCACTCCAGTCGCTGGCCCAGCGGGTGCCCCGGTCGCCGTCCACCGCCCGGCCGGGGGCGTAGCTGGTGAACGGGTTCCACTCGGCCGAACTGGCGGTCGCCGGGGCGCCCTCGGCGAGGTTGGCGTCCGCCCGGTGCCGCTCGGAGGCGCCCCAGGTGCCGAGGTAGGTCTCGGCGCCCCGGAAGAGGTCGTCCACCACGTCCTGGCCGCCGACACGCCGGATGTCCTCGATCCAGTCGGGGACGAGTCCGTGGTGCGCGGCTCCGTCGGTGTTCAGGTCCCAGGTGCGTTCGCCGGTTCTCTGCCGGTCGATGACGGACCCGCCGTCCACACTGCGGAAGGGATAGGTGACGGGGTGGGGCGCGTCGGCGCCGCGCGGCGGCGGCCAGCCTCCGACGCCGTTCATGTCGGTGCCGTAGCCGTAGCCCGCTCCGTACTCGTCGCGCACCGCCTCCGTGCGCCGCGCCTCCTCGACGAAGTCCTCGGAGCCGTGCATGTACTGGGCGACGAAGCCGCCGAGGCCGTAGACGCGCTCGGTCCAGTTCAGGTCCATCCAGCTGTGCGAGGAGAGCACGCCGGGGTACGACTCGGCCTCGAAGAGGTCGAGCACCCTGCCGGTGGCCTTGACGCTCATGTGGTCGATCTCGAGCATCATGTTGCGTTTCATCATGCCGCGCACCGCGTACTCGCCGAGGTCCGTGAGACCCCGTACATTGCACCGGGCGTCCTCGGCGTAGGCGGGGACCTCGACGCCCGCCGGCAGTTCCTTCTCGGCTCCGGGCGCGGCGGCCAGGCCGATGGGGTTGTCGCGCTGGGGCCCGCGCACTGCTCGGTCCGCCAGAAGGTGCCGGTCGACAGGAACTGTCCGACATTGATCGCGGTGCCGAGCGCGCCTTCGTCGAAGCGCACCCCGCACAGCGCGTTGTCGAACTTGTGGCACAGGAACATGCTGCGCACGCCGAGGTCGTACAACTCGTCCAGCCCGGCGTCGATGTCGGTCTTGTCGCACTGGGCGATGTCCAGGACCTGCTTGCAGCCGAACGGCTCGGAGGTCTCCACACCCAGGACGACCGCGAGCTTGCCCTGCTCGACGACCTGACGGGCCTGGGTGCTGTCGGTGACGATCCGGAACCAGCCCTTGCCCGTGCCGCCGTACATCCTGTCGATGTAGGCCTGCATGTCGTAGGTCAGCTTCGCCTGCAGCCGGATCGAGGTCATCTCGTCGCAGCCGCGGTCCTTGAAGAAGTACACGGAGCAGATCACGCCGTTGGTGACGAGGTCGTTCACCAGGACCCGCTGCCCGCCGCGCCAGGCCCGCTCGATCCAGGCGTAGTAGTTCTGCTGGTGGGTCAGCGAGTCGTGGGCCGGCCAGTCCTCGAAGGTGGGCCAGCCGACGGGGTCGTGCCTGCCGTCACCGCCGTTGGTGATGAAGTCGAAGATCGCGAGCGAGCCGTCGGGGTAGTGCTCGGGGCAGTCCCTGAGCGCGTCGGCGATCCCCTTCTCGGAGAAGGGCCGGCCGCAGATGAGCCGGCCGCCGAAGGCCTCGTTGGACATGATGTGGTTGTGCGCGTCGACGAACCCGCGGACCTCTCCGCGCGCGTCGGTACCGGTGAACGGCTCGCCGGTGACGCCGATCCCGGAGTCCGGCGCCGGCCGCGCGGTCGGCTCCCACCAGTCGCCGTCGGCCGCGGAACTGGGCGTGGGACCGAGGGACATCACGGTGAGCACGAGCAGAAGCAGTGTCACGAGGGCGACTTGGCGGCGTCCACCGCCGTACCGGCGTCGAGCGGTGATCACGGCCCACGTCCCTCCGTCAGCGGCACGGCCGGCCCACCGGGCGGCCCGGACCGATGACCCGGGCCCATCCGATTGTCATGACCGGTACAAGCTATGCGCCGAGCATGGCTACCGGCACGTAGGGAGTCAAGAGTCCGGGACGAACGGCGGTGCGGCGGACCCGGGATCCCGTCCCCCCGGGCGCCGTCGCGCCACAGCCGACCGTCGCCCGCACCCGCACCCGCACCCGGTACGGCGAACGCCCCCGCCGGTTACCGCTCGTTCCCGGATTCGTAGCGCAGCGAGATGGAGCGCAGGACGTCCGCGGAGGACACGTCCGTGCGGCCCGCGTCGTGCACTTCGGCGAGCTGCACGAAGGCGAAGGCCAGCGCGGAGGTGATGTGCACGATGGCGGGCCCCAGCTTCTCGGTGACGATCTCCGCCACCTCGCGGGCGTTCGCGTCGGCCGGCAACTGGATGTGCGGCAGCATCTCTTCGAGAAGCTTGGAGACGGCTCCGCTCCTCATCACCTCGGCGTCCGGGTTCTCTCGGAGTTGCCGCCGCATCTCGAGGGCCTCGGTGAGGATGCCGACACCCCGCTGCATGATCTCGCGCTGCTCCATGGGCACAGCCTAGGGGCTGGCCGGGCTCGGGGCGCTGACGGCTCAGACGCGTGCGCAGGCCGAGGTGCAGCGCTCCCGGGTCGAACTGGCCGTCGCGCCGCAGCGCGGCATGCTCCCCCGGAGTCTGCCCGTCGCCCCCGGCGTGCGCCTGGCCGTGCGCTACTCGCCCGCCTATCAGGGGCTCGATGTGGGCGGCGACTGGTACGACGCCTTCACGGTGCCCGACGGCCGCATCGGAGTGTCCATCGGAAACGTCCGGGGCACAACGTCGAGGCGGCCGCCTTCATGGGCCAGGTCCGGGTCGGGCTGCGGGCGCTGGCCTCCGTCACCGGTGAACCGGGCGAGCTGCTCGCCCGGACCAACGGTGTGCTGATGTCGCTGGGCTCTGGTCTCTTCGCCACCTGTACCTTCATGCGGCTCGCCCCGTCCAGCGGCGTGCTGGAGAGCGCTCGGGCCGGACATCTGCCGTGCGTGTGGGCCACGGCCGACGGCCGGTCGGGCGTGACGCAGGGACGGGGGCGGACCTCCCCTGGGCGTCCAGCCGGGGGCGGCCCATCCGGTCACCCGGTACCGGCTCGACGCGGGCGGTGTGTTCGTCATGGTCACGGGCGGGGTCGTGGAAGGCCCCTCGATGGGGCTCGACGAAGGACTGGACCACGTGGTCCGGCTCGCGGGGACCGCGGCCGTCGTGCAGAGGGACGCGGACGCGCTCGCCGCCGCCGTGATCAAGGGGGCGGCGCAGGTCGGCCACGAGGACGACGCCGCCGTCCTGGTGATCGGGCACGACGGCTTGGACCGGCGGCCCTGAAGCCCCTCACCTCGCAGACGGTGCGCGTCCGGCGTCCGATGGCTTCTGTGGTGGCCAGCCAGGATCTGCGCAAGCCGGTCGTCTGCACACTGGAGACACTGGCGGTCGCCGCCTGCTGTGACGCGGCGGGAGAACTGGGACCGACCCGGGAGCTGCGCATCCAGGGCACCGTGGTCTCACCCGTCCGGCCCGCCCACGGGGGTGGCCGTCGCCGCTCTGCTCGTCCTCGGACTGCGTTGCTGGCCGGGGATCGCCCTCGGTACCCTGGCCGTCATCCTGTCGCTCACCTCCCCGACCCTCCACTCGCTCGTCCTCCTCGCGGGCAACACGGCCGCGCCCGTGTGCGGGTACCTGCTGCTGCGCGGGGTGGGTTTCCGTAGCGACCTCGCACGTCTGCGGGACGGTGTGGCACTGGTGCTCCTCGGTGCCTTCGCCTCGATGCTGATCAGCTCGTCCACCGCCGCCGTCCTGTTCGTCGCCACCGGCGAGCTGCCGGTGTCCGGTTTCTGGGGGGGGTATGGCCGGCCTGGTGGGTGGGCGACGCCACGGGGGTGCCGATCATGACCCCGGTCCTGCTCGCGATCCACCACTTCCGCGGTCCGTTGCGCTGGTCGCGCTGGAAGGAGGCCGCGGGTCTGCTGGTCGTGACGGTCTGCCTGGTGCCCCTGGTCACCCGTATCGGCACCAGCATGCTGTTCCTCATCCATCCGCTGCTGATCTGGGCGGCGCTGCGGTTCCAGCTGATCGGCAGCTCGCTGTGCGCGCTGTTCGCCTCCGTCATGGCCACCGTCGCGGCCACCGATCGTGCCGGGCCCTTCCAGGGCCTGGCACGCGAGGAGGTGCTGATCGGTCTCCAGGCCTTCAACGGCACGGTGGCCCTGCCCTCCCTCCTCCTGTCCGCGGTGATCACCGAGCAGCTCGACACCAGACGTTCCGTGGAACGCGCGTGCCAGAAGCTGGTCGAGGTGCTGGAGCACCTCACCGCCGGCGAGAGCGCCCCCGGCCGGTCCCTCCTGGACAGGGGCGGAACGCAGCGGGCCGAGGTCGACCCGGACTGGGACGAACGCGGTACGGGCAAGTGGACCACGCGACGCGGCACGGGAGCGCGGAGCACGGGAAAGCGCGGCACCGGCTCCCCGGGGGCCGCGTTCACCTGCGCAGTGACCCGGCGTCCCCCATGACGATCACCGGGTGCTGCGCGGGGTCGAGCGCCTGCAGAAGCTGCCTCATGTGCGGTTCCTCCAGGCTCACACAGCCCTGGGTGGGCCCTTGGTGGTCCACGTGCAGCCAGATGCCGCCACCCCGGTCGGCGCCGAGCGGCCGGGTCCGGTCGAGCGGTGAGGTGCCCGGGACGCGGTTGTAGTCGATCGCGATGACGTAGTCGAAGGAGCCGGCGAGCGGCTCCCCCATGAAGCCCGTGCCGCTGATGGCGAACCCCGGTGACGCGTCGTACGGCAGCAGGGTGCCCGGGTCCGGCAGCAGGCCTCCCGCGTCGCTGAGGGTGAACACGCCGATCGGCGAACGGAGGTCGCCCACCCGGTGGTCGTCGGTCCAGCCGTTGAGGGCGTTGCGGGCGGGCCACGGAGTACCCGCCTTCCACCCCGAGGGGGTACGCCGGTACAGCACGGCCTCGGAGCGGTTCGCGTCCCTGCCCGCGCCGGTGACGACGACGGCCTGGCGGGTTTTCCCGGGGATCAGCGCCAGCGTCCGTGGGCCGAGAGCGCCGAGCGGGGCGGGTGACCCCGTCTCCGCGCCGGCATCGGACCTGCCCTGTGTGGTGCTCCCGGCGCCGGGGGCTCCGTGCTCCGGCGATCCGGTCTTCGGCGGTCCGGCCGCGTGCGGCGCGGCCACCGACGGCGTGGCTTCGGGCGTGGCGGCCGGGGAGGCGGCGGCCGTGGGTGCGGCGGCCGCCGGGGCCTCCCGCGCCGTGCTGCCGCTGATCGCTCCGCAACCGGTGAGGACCGCCGTCACCAGGAGCGCGACGGCCGACATCGGCAGCCGTCCACGCACCCGGACGAGGCCGGCGGACCGTCGGCCGCCCCGGGCCGGAACCCGGCAACATCCGTGGTGCGGACCTTCGATCGGTGAAGCCATGGGGATCGATGAAGCCATGGGGGTCAGCCTGACTTCGACTTCGTCAAAACGCCTCGCACCCCGCGCGAGTCCGGGCAACGTCCCCCGTCTGCACCGCTGCGGTCGGTCATGACCCGGTGAGGATCGCGACGATCGCCGCG